>JBPCVD010000483.1:0-18846 GCA_051010815.1 Rubripirellula sp. | reverse complement strand
GTAAGACGAACATCCTCTGTCCCAATGCCTCGAACGTGCTCTAACACCGGCTCCGTACTTTGATCACTTGTCTTGACGTATTTGAAGTAGTGGGGAAGCTCGACGGCATAGACGTCTCGGACCGCCTGATCCACTGCCTGAGCAAGTTCGCTTTTTACGAGATTTCCAAACCCACCCGGAGTCGTAATCCCTTCACATGGCAAGTCACATCGCTCGAGTATGCGAAGCGCATACGCCAGGTACGATGCAAGCTCATCTACGCTCTTCTTCTGCTGTGGATAAGAGTTTTCCATGGTGCCGGCGTTCACAGCTTCCATCGGACGCCCCGTCTTCAAATCAATGACACGAGTGTGCGTGATCATTTCCGGATGAATGTCCCAGTTCGGGACCATCAGGTCGCGCACCAACTTCAAACTGTCCTTCAACTGCTGCCGCGACCAACCGGGCATTTCACGATCGACCCAACCAACGCATGCGGGGTAGGGCACGATGCTGTACTTTCCTTTCACGCCTTGATCGGCACACCATTCACCAAACTTGCGTACGAAGGCATCTGGAATCTCCCGTGGCCATCGTCGCCAAGGTTTTTGATACTCGCTGCGATTCGGCCAAGCCTCAGCGAACTGAGGCGTACAAAAGTGGCCCATGTTGACGAGACAGGTCGAGTCGTCAATCACAAAAGAAAGCGGCACTCGATCACGCGGCAATAACACCTCGATACCTGACTGCGCTTCGGTAGACCGAGGCGGGGTCGCTCGCGTCGCGTCCTGAGCCCACAAAGAAGATTGCGTCTGACTTGTGAAGGCCGTCGCAGTTAAACCAAGACCCGATCCGAGAAACGTTCGGCGAGTGTTCATGTCAATATTCTCCGTGCAGTCATCTTCCCAGATGGACGAATGATACACGCCGCCCGTCAGGCGTTCTTCTGTTTGCCGGCATTTGTGGTCGAATCCTCCGGCGACCGTTTCTTCGGCGGCTCGTCGATCAACATCCTCATTGGCGGGGTATCCAAATCGTCAAATTGTCCTCCCCGGATGCAACGCACACAGGCCCAGAGCGCAAGTCCACCCATCGCTACCGCGATGGGAAGCGCGATGTACAGCACGCTCATGACTTCACCTTTGGGGAAATTGGGGCGAGGGTCAATCCAAGCACGGTCAAGCTACTGGCTGGCATCAACGCGGCGGCGATAAGCGGCGTGATCCACCCCGCCATCGCAAGTCCAACGGCGAGCACGTTGTAGCTAATGGAGATCGCGAAGTTTCGAGCAATGGTGCGGCGCGTACGTGAGGCCGAATCGACGAGATCGAGCACGCCTTGCAAACTTCGGCCGCCAATCACAACAGGGGCCGCCGCTAGGCTCGCGCTCGCACCACCGCGTACCGCGATTCCAACATCTGCCGCAGCCAATGCCGCTGCATCGTTCACGCCATCACCAACCATCAGCACCGGTCCCCTTGCGGCTGCACCTTGAATGGCGACCAGTTTGTCCTCGGGTAACAGGTCGCCGTGCGAAAGTTCCTTCCCCAAGCCGAGCGTCCGACCAACCTTTTGAACAGACGAGTGGTGATCGCCAGAGATGATTTCCACGCGCCACCCCTCTGACTGCAACGTTTTCACGACATCCGCCGCTTCCGGTCGAATCGAATCCATCACTCCAAATGCTGCAACGCACTGACCATCCCGAACGACCAAGATCGGACTCGCACCATCGGCAACCATAGGGGCGATCGACTCTTTCATGGTTTCGCACGAAGCGTTTTCGCTTAACAATCGAGTGCTGCCGATTTCGTACTTTTGGCCGTCGACCTCGGCCAGGACTCCCCGTCCAACCCTATGTTCCACCTCGATCGACTCTCTTCCGGCAAGCAACGGAGTCGCCACATCATTCGGATTCAATGCCTCGAAATAGTCGACGAGTGCACGAGCGATCGGATGACTAACGTGCGACTCAATCATTGCAACCTCTCGCAGCGCGTCGGGCGTTCCGGTCCAGTGCGTCACTCGCATTCGACCCTCTGTCAGCGTTCCCGTCTTGTCGAAAAAGACTGTCCCGGGTTTGGTGAGTCGTTCCAAACAGTCACCCGCTCGGACAAGTACCGATTGCTTTGCCAAGCGACCGATGGCGACCGCAATCGCCAAGGGTGTTGCCAACGCCAGGGCACACGGACAAGCGACGATCAATAATGCCACCACGTTTCCGACCATTCGGCTCGGGTCAATCCACCACCATGCCAACGCGGTGACGAGCGCCAACGCAAGTACCACCACGACGAACCAGGCACCAATACGATTCGCGAGTTGGACCACGGGTGTCCGTGATTCAGCAGCCAGTTCGACCGCCTGCTGCATCTGCGATAGCCTGGTTTCTTCACCCAACGCCGTCACCCGTATCGTCAGCGGCGACCGTGTGTTGTCCGTTCCTGCCTCGACGCGACTACCGGGAGACACGCTGACGGGACAACTCTCTCCGGTCAAGAGCGAGCGATCCACGGTTGATTCCCCAACCTCGATCGTTCCGTCAACTGGCACGCTCTCGCCGGGCTGGACGCGAACTCGATCTCCGATCACCAACTCGGCCACCGGCATTCGTCTTTCCTTTCCCTCCTCGTCAACGCGGGTTGCGATCGTTGGCGACATTCGCATCAACTCAGCCACCGCTTCTCCGGCTCGTCGCTGCTGCCGCATCTGCAACCATCGCCCCGTCAACAAGAAGAACACCAGGCAAGCGATGGAATCAAAGTACACGTCGCGAGTGGAATCGAGCAACGCATAGAGGCTAGCCATCATTCCGGCACTGAGCCCCACCGCAACAGGCAAGTCCATGTGCGGTGTTCGCGTTCGAATCGATGCCCAGGCGCTTCGAAAGAAGATGCGGCCGGGAAAGACGACCGCGGCACACCCCAGCGCGACACCCGCGAAGCGCAGAAACATCTCGTGCGAGGCAGCGATTCCCGAGAATTGCCCTGCGTAGAGTGCAATCGCAATCCACATCGCGTTCGCGGCGCAAAAACCAGCTATCGCGACCTGAATCAGTAGCCGGCGTCCCTCGTCGAGCTGTGGATCACGTTCCGTCGGGTCACCCAATGGGGTAACGCGATAGCCAACCCGATTGAGGAACCTGGCAATCTCCGACAACTTGATCCGCGTGGGGTCGAACACGAGTTGGATGCTTCGAGCGTGCATATTGACTCGCGCCGATTGCCAACCCGCGATCTGCTCTGGGGCGCGTTCGATCAACCAAATGCACGCTGCACAATGAAGGCCACTGATGGCCAAGGTTGACTTCAACAGCGGATCCCCCGCTTCGGACGTCAGGATCATCGGAGCGGACTTGCCCAGCAACGTTGGATCATCCAGATCCTCGAACTCGCGCGACTCATCTTCAGGCACCTCGCTCGGCGAATCCCGAAGTTCGTAAAACTCCTCTAATCCCCAACCGCGAATCAGATCATAGGCTCCCTGACACCCGCGACAGCAGAAAGATGGTTCGCCGTCAACTTTCGGTGGCGGTGCCGGAAGTCCACAGTGCGCGCAAGCGACTCGCGTGTGGCATTCTTCGGTCTTCATCTCGGCGGTCGACATGTCATCCCATCCCAAGACGCGGCATCACGGGCAACGTCTTGATTCTCAAGGCTCGCAGCAGGGAAGTGGTTCATCTTTGAGACCGATCAAGGCTGACGCATCGATTTGTCCATCTTCGTCAAGGCGAACGATCTGCTCCGGTGTGACCATGCGAGAGAGATCAGCCGACGCCCGCCCCGTCGCCGTGTAAAACCCCGTCGCGATCAGCAGCAGACTCGCAGCAACAGGAAGCAACCGTCGAAAGCGTGGAATCAACGAATGAGCCCCCAAGGTCAACGCGGTCAGCGCTGGAAGCGTTCCCACCCAAAAGGCCGTCATGACAGTCAACGCCAACAATACGTCGCCCGTACCAGCCGCCACCAACAGAAACAGGTAGAGCCATCCACAAGGCAACCATGTGGTCAACAACCCGCCAAGGTAGGCCCTCGCAAGCGGTCCTTGCCCTGCAACCAGTGGCTTCATCTGCTGCAGAAGCATCGAGATCCGAGAGGGCTTCGCCGGAACGCTCGCCTTGGATTGAAACATCGGCATCAACAGCAGCAACCGAGCGATGCCAAAGAAGATCAAAAATCCGCCGGCAACCTTTGCGGCCAACATCTGCAAGCCCGCAACGTCACCACCAATCGTGACCGCAGATCCAAGTACTCCGGCCGCTAGTCCAGCGGACAGGAACGTGGTCAATCGACCCAAGTGATAACAGGCGATTGCATGTCGATTGCAACCACCTTGAGTCGCCCAAAGCGCGAATGGGCCACACATGCCAACGCAGTGCAAACTGCCGAGCAAGCTTGCGAACATCACTCCCATCGCCAACGTCAACATCGGGCGAACTCCGACGTTGTGATAGGATCAGGGGGCTGAATGTCCGATCGCAAGCTAGTTCTATGGCTGCACATCAAGCTCTCGCGACACTGTGAATCGGTTTCCGTGTCGATCGGTCACGTCCAAGCTCACCTGCCAGAGACCCGGGGAAGGGAAACAGTCATTCAGCTCAACGACCCCGATCGTTCCCTTTGGCAAAGCAACCGACCGAACATCGGATGCCCGAACGTGCCGATAGATTTCGATCTCACCCTGCTCAATCGTGACTGGAACACCCTGCCGATCCGTTAATGCGATCCGCACACCAGGATTCTCGTCTCCCGTGATCGTCGCATCCATCTCGCACGTCCATCCCAATTGTCGAGACGCTTCTTGAATCGCGATTTCCTGATCCCATTGCAGAGCCTTCTGATGGTAATCAGGAACGACTGCGACCGACTCATCGCCGGTTGCCAGCATGATTGCGAAAATACCGCCTGCGACCTGCAAGCTAAGCAATCCGACGACGAGACCACCCCATCGCCATGCGGCTCGGCGGTTTGCTGCTTCCGTTTGTGAATTCATTCTTGCCTCTTCGCTAACGAGGTCCAACGAGTTTCATGGCGACTACTCTTTCGTTTCCAATGTCATCTTCCACAATGAGCTTTCCTTGGCATTGACCCGCCGCGCCGATATAAGTCGCCTTGATCTCGACAACCACGGGAAAGCGTTGAGACCCGTTTCCCTTCAGCTCAACGATATCATTCGTAGCGGAGGAAACGGACGCTTCGACTGGCTCCAACACCTTGATGGTGTAGGTACGTGGTTCGTCAGTACGATTGGTGAGCCGCAGGTTGAAGTTGTTGTTAATCATGCCGCCACCCACACGCTGATAGGGATTCCCCTGACCACGCATTAGCGACGCATCAAATGCGAACTTGGTCATCAGCACACCAACGAAAACGATGCCCACGATGGCCAACGCCAACGGGTAGGCGATCGTACGCATTCGCAAAAACCTGGGAGGCTTTCCGTCCAACGCGTCCTGAGAACTGTATCGGATCAGACCTTGGGGCGTTCCCACGCGGTCCATCACGTTGTTGCAGGCGTCAATGCACTGGGTGCAGTTGACGCATTCCAACTGCAGTCCGTTTCGAATATCGATTCCAGTCGGACAAACCACCACACACTGATTGCAGTCGACACAGTCACCCGCTTTTTCAACATCGTCTTCGTGGCGACGACCCTTGCGGCGGGGCTCACCGCGAGTCGGATCGTAAGCGACGATCAGACTCTGCCGATCTAACATGACCGACTGAAATCGACCGTAGGGACATGCGATCAAACAAAGTTGTTCGCGGAAGAAGAGGAAGTCAAAGAGCATCAGACCGGTGGTTCCACCCATCACCAGAAATGCGGTCGGGTGTTCCAGCGGCGAACTGCGGACCCACCTTGCCAGGGCTTCCGTTCCGACGAAGTACGCCAAAAACGTGTGTGCCAGCAACATGCACAAGACCAGGTAGATCAAGTACCGGGCGATGGCCATCAATCCGGTCGGTTTTTGCTTGGGCTTGCCACCCTTGCCGGACGTTCCTTCAAAAAAACGATCAATCGGTCGAAATAGAAACTCCATGTAGACGGTTTGTGGGCAGGCCCACCCGCACCAGATCCGACCTGCAACCGCGGTGGCATAAACAATCATGACGAAGCCAGCCAACATCAGCAGCGTCAACAGCAGCGTGTCGGTGGGCAAAAACGTGTGGCCAAAGAAGACAAACTTGCGAGACAGAATGTCAAGCAAAATGACTGGCTTGCCGTTGATCCGCAAATGCGGCAACGCGACAAAAAACACGATCAAGAAGTAAGCGAGCGCACGACGTCGCTTCCAAAGCGATCCTTTCGAGAGCCGCGGAAACAACCATCGTCGACTGCCATCGCTCTCGAGCGTGCTAAGCACATGCTCGGGTGCATTCAGCAGAGTGGATCCCCCGCCTGATTGAGAGTCGGTGTTGGGTTGCGACTCGTTCATTGCTCCATGTCCATGGCGTGTGCTCGACGGCCCTCAAGTGGGCCATCGATTCGCTTCAACGCCGATCTTGACGACCAGTCGACATTCGTTGGCTACTGGTCGTT
The DNA here is from genome assembly GCA_051010815.1 of Rubripirellula sp. Classification (GTDB taxonomy): domain Bacteria; phylum Planctomycetota; class Planctomycetia; order Pirellulales; family Pirellulaceae; genus Rubripirellula. The sequence continues at coordinate 12,327 of JBPCVD010000483.1, read as the reverse complement.
GGAAGTAGTGTCCGATTCAGATCCTGAATCAGCTTTCGTGTCGTCATTCAAGTTGGCATCGGCCGTCGCCTGAATCGCATCCTCACTGCCACTCGGCTCGCTGTCGATGTCAAGCTCCTCATCTTCCACGGGTGCCGCCGGCCAAGGCGAAATCTCATTGCCTTCGGGAGGTTTTCCGTTGCCATCCTCGCTGCCACGCAAACTCGCCACATAGCTTGAGACCAAAACGATTTCGTTGGTGGAGAGACGATTCTTCCACGCAGGCATCGCTCCAGCATTCGCGCCATTTTCCAACACCTTCAAGATGTCGGCGATATCCTTCACGTTCTTGTAGTGATCATCACGAAGATTGGGCCCCACCAAACCGACGCCCTCGCGGCCGTGACAAGAAACACAGTTGGACTTGAAGACGGCTTTTCCGATCCGTAACCATGAATCCTCGTACAGATACTTCACCACCGTCTCGCGATCCGCAGTCAGCTCGCCGATCTCGGCGAATTGAAGTTTCAAGTTCGCTGCCAATTCACGATCGTAACGATCCGATAACGTCCGCCCTTCGGCTCCATTGTGATAGAACCAGAAGTAGGGCGGAGTAAATAGAATCGAAGCGATGAACAGCCACTTCCACCAGCCTGGCAACGGATTGTCGTATTCCTGAATGCCGTCGTAGTCGTGACCCGTCAGCGGATCGTCGGGTGCCCCCTCGGGCAGTTCTGAAGAGTCTTTCACGGAATCACTCATCACGTGGATCCTCCACTTTATCAGACAATGGAATGGAGGCGAATTTATTGGTGGCAGATCGAGACAAACGCAGAGTCGACACAAGCATCAAACCAAACGCAAACACGAACAGTATCAAGGCCGCTTCAGCACAGTCGCTGTAGTCAATCGCCCGAATGACGTCTCGTAACATGGCGTCGTTCCTTTACGGGTTCGTGGTGACAAGAGCTGGTTGACCGAATGCGACCTCGTCGCCAGAGACTGAAGCCGCCTCGCCGAGTGGCTCAGCTGCACGTTCGAGCATTGCCGTTTCGCCGGATACATCCTCGGTCGACAGATCGTTCGATCTGGCCGTCTCTTCCGATGACTCATCCGACGCCTCATCTTCGGGAGTCGTCGTCGCATCCTCAGGTGGTGCGGCCGGCGCTGGCGGAGCAAAAATGTCGGTCCCCATCCGCTGCAGATAGGCGATCAAGGCGACCGCTTGCGTATCGAGAGTCATCAAGTCACCCCGGCTGACGGTACCGCCTTGGGAGACGATGTCCGCCGCAATCCTTTCCGCCTGATCTCGTGCCATCTGCGCCGACTCCGTCAGCTCTCGATCGTAGGGTGCGCCCAGCGCGTAAGCGGCTTTCACACGATCTTCAATTTTGTCGAAATCGATCGAAGTATCGAGCAAGTGAGCGTACGAAGGCATTACCGATGCTTCTTCCCACACCTGCGGATTTTCAAAGTGTCGCCAATGCCACAGGCTGCTCTGCTTGCCTCCTTCGCGAGCCAAATCGGGTCCAATCCGACGACTGCCCCATTGGAAAGGCCGATCGTAAATGAATTCGCCCGGCTTGCTGTATTCGCCGTACCGTTTCGTTTCAGCAACCATCGGTCGAATCATTTGCGAATGGCAGTTGTAACATCCCTCCGAAACGTAGATGTCGCGGCCTGCCAGCTCCAGCGGCGTGTAGGGCTTGACGGTCGCTATCGTCGGGACGTTGCTGCGAATCAGAAACGTCGGGATGATTTCGAACAGACTTGCGATGACGACAGCAAGGGTCGTCAACACGGTGAAGCGAAGTGGCAAACGTTCCCAACGGCGATGCCAATCCATTCGCGACCAGATATCCAATCGCTTGGCAGCATTCAGAACGGGTGCTTCGTCCAAACCGCTCAGGCCGGTGGGTGCAACTTTGGGCTCGGAAGTTTTTACCAAGCGGGCCGCTTGGTAAACGGGCACCTCGTACGTCGCGGGCCCCTACTTCCAGGTCATGATGTAGTTCACCAGCATCAGGGCGACGCCACCGAAGTACATTCCACCGCCGAGCACACGCAACCACCACATCCAATGGACTTTGGATACCGCCTCAATGAATTCGTATTGAAGGTTGCCCATGTCGTCCATGCTGCGCCACATCAGGCCTTGGGTGAGACCAGCACCGTAAATCGGAACGATGTAGAGCAGGATGCCGATCGTGGCGATCCAGAAGTGGAAGGACGCCGCTTTTTCGCTCCACAACTTCGTTTGGAACAAACGCGGCATTAACCAATACACCATGCCGAAGGTCATCATTCCGTTCCAACCCAACGCACCGGAATGCACGTGAGCAATGGTCCAATCGGTGTAGTGACTCAGCCCATTGACGCTTTTGATGCTCAGCATCGGGCCTTCGAATGTCGACATGCCATAAAAGGTGATGCCGACCACGAAGAACTTGAGCACAGGGTCACTCGTCACCTTGTGCCAGGCACCCCGCAACGTGAGCAAGCCGTTGATCATGCCACCCCAGGATGGCATCCAAAGCATCAAACTGAACAGCATTCCAAGGGAGGATGCCCACTCCGGCAGCGCCGTGTAATGCAGGTGGTGAGGGCCGGCCCAAATGTAGATGAACACCAAGGACCAAAAGTGAATGATGGACAGCTTGTAACTGAAGACCGGACGATTCGCCGCCTTCGGAAGGAAGTAGTACATCAATCCTAGAAACGGCGTTGTCAGGAAGAACGCCACCGCATTGTGGCCATACCACCACTGCATGAACGCGTCCTGAACACCAGCGTAAATCGGGTAGCTCTTCCACAGTCCAAGCGGAAACACCAGATTGTTGAAGACATGCAGAATTGTCACGGTGACAATCGTGGCGATGTAAAACCAGAGCGCGACATACATGTGCCGCTCGCGCCGATTGACCAAGGTCATGAAGAAATTGACGCCGAAGAATCCAAGCCAGACCACCGCAATGGCAAGGTCGATCGGCCACTCCAACTCGGCGTACTCTTTACTTTGAGTGATCCCCAGCGGCAGCGTGATCGCAGCCGCAACAATGATCGCCTGCCAACCCCAGAAGTGCAGTCGACTTAGCGTATCGCTCCACATCCGGGCTTTGCAGAGACGCTGCGTGCTGTAGTAGATCGCCGCGAAAATCCCGTTGCCCGCAAACGCGAAGATCGCAGCATTGGTGTGCAAGGGTCGCAGACGCCCAAAACTGAGCCATTCCAAACCATCAAAAAGTTTCGGAATCACCAGCAGCAGGGCGACGATCAGCCCAGCCAACGTAGCGATCAGCCCCCAAACTAAGGTCGCCGTTGCAAACTTCCGAACGATGTCGTCGTCGTACGAATACGACTCCATTTGTTCACCGCCCGACAAAGCCATTTCCGATTCGGATTCACTGTCCGAGGACGTGCCAATTGCCACCCTGCATTCCTTCGATTCATCGAGGATGATTACCTGATTCAAACGAGATGACGAACCGATAGCCGTCAGCTTCGCGTGAGTATAACAAGCAATGTGCCAAAAGCCGCGCGAGCGATGCGACAGTGTGTCGCAGAAGCACGATCCCCGGGATTTGGGTTGCTTTGGCACAACCATCGATCCCCAGCGACAAGGAATCAAATCCCCGAAGCGCGACTCGATGTCACCCTGAGCGGCGAAGCGCGCCGAAGAGTCACAAACATGGGATCGGGGATAGCGCGGAACCCAACTCAGCTTCCTGGCCTACCATCGATGTGACCCGGCGATCCAGATGCCCCCATCCGCCCTTTCTCTGCAGGTCCACATCCGAATCGGAAGCTGCTGGCCTGCAGGCAGATTTATTTGAAGGCAGATTTACTTGAAGGCGAGCGATACGATCTGCAGCATGGAACGAATTGCCTCACGAAACGTCAGTTTGCTCTGTCCCTGCTGTCGCTCCGTAAACGTAATCGGGACCTCCGCCATTGCAGACCCCCGGCGGTGCAATTGGACCAACACCTCCTCGAGGACCGCGTATCCCTGAACACGAACGTTGTTCATACCCATTTCCCTCAAGGCCGAGACGCGATAGCACCGCATCGATCCACTGCAATCTTTCACCGGCAATCGCAGACACATGGTCGCAAATCCGTTGACCAATCGGCTCATGATCTTGCGATGGATCGGCCAGCCCACGATCTGGCCACCCGCGGTGTATCGGGAACCGATCACCACGTCGACAGCCGTCTCCTGCTGCGCACGATTCAGAAGAACCGGCATTTGCGCTGGGTCGTGACTGAAGTCACCATCCAGATTCAGAAAGAAGTCGTACTCACCCTCGATCGCGTGGGCCATGGCGAAGCGAATTGCACTACCAAGGCCACGCTCGGTGGTCCGAACCTCCGCCTTGATCCTTGGATCGTCGACAGCCATGCCTTCGACGAGTTTCGCAGTGCCATCGGGCGAATCATCATCGACCACCAAAACGTCGACGGCAGGCATCGAATGACGCAAGCCTTGAACCAATGCCACGATGTTTGCGGCCTCATTGAGCGTGCAAACAGCGACAATTGCCCGAGCAGCAGTCGGATCGGCAGTATCGGAAGAAGTGGACAACAGACGGCAAGCAAAGATTCGAATCAGCGTATGACATCTTCAGCTTACCCGAATCATGCGGAAGCCGAACATCCGCCCTGAGGCGGCCGACATGCGAGTGCTTCTCGCTGCGGGGCGAATGAACTCGAACGGAAACGAGCAAGCGATGCCACCAGTGGGCCCTGCCGGCTTGAAATCACCAACGATGCTCGGGCCGATCAAAAATCTCGCGTAACAGAATCGCGTTCCGAATCCCACCTGGCTTCTTGAGCATCCGGACCAAATCTTCCGCGACGTCGCCCGACATCATGATGGAATCGACCGAAGTTTCACCCCTAGATTTCGCTCGCGTTTTCTTAACGATCTCAGCTTCGATCTCCGCTGCAGCGTGTTTGGCTTCCTCGACTCGCTGCATTCGATTGGCAAAGGAGTTGGAAGCCTCCGGCTCAACGACGATCTCGGCGGCCAGGACTTCGTCGGCCTCTTGGGCCTGCGGCAGGCGCTCGCGTCGACTGTCAGAGTATTGCGGTGGTGACCGCTTCGTTGCCGCCGGTTGTTGCTGCTCCGCCGCCTTGGCTTGACGCCGTTCCGCAGCGCGACGCAGAAAGTCTTCAAGATCGCCTGACATTCGTATCTCTCCTCGTAGCGAAGGCTATGGCGTCTCAACCGCATCATTGGATTCATGCGTGCTGACGGCAAGAGATTTTCGCATCTCGGTATCAGCACTCACGTTCTGCAATTTGTAGTAATCGAGAATGTTGAGTTTGCCCGTTTGGAAAGCCTCCGCCATGGCCTTCGGTACCGCTGCCTGTGCGAGAACTACCGATGCCTTGCTTTCCTGGATCTTGGCTTGATTCTCTTGCTCTTCAGCAACAGCAGCTGCTCGCTTACCTTCCGCTCGGGCACGGGCAACCTGCGTATCCGCCTCCGCTTGGTCGGCCTGAAGCCGGGCACCGATGTTGGCACCGACATCGATATCCGCGATGTCAATCGACACAATCTCGAAAGCCGTTTGCGAATCGAGTCTCTTTGCGAGCACCGCTTTACTGATCACGTCGGGATTCTCGAGCACTGCCTTATGATTTTCAGCCGAACCGATGGCACTCACGATGCCCTCACCCACACGGGCGATGATGGTTTCTTCGGTGGCCCCGCCGATCAACTGCTGCAGGTTGGCTCGTACCGTCACGCGAGCTTTCACCTTCAGCTGAATCCCGTCTTTGGCGACCGCATCCAAGGAGGGCTTGGTGGCGCCGCGAGGCGGGCAGTCAATCACTTTCGGGTAGACACTGGTTTGCACTGACTCCAGCACATCTCGCCCGGCCAAATCGATGGCCGTCGCTTCACGGAATGTCAGGGAAATCGTCTTGGCCTTCTTTGCCGCGATCAACGCTCGAATGACTTGTTGGACATTGCCACCCGCCAAGTAATGCGCCTCCAACGCCTCACTGGTCAATTCAGGATCCACCAGTCCAGCCTGCGTGGCCATGATCTTGCTCCGCACGATCGCCCGCGTATTGACCTTTCGGAAGGTCATGCCCAACAGATTCAAGAACGAGATGTCAGCCCGCGTTAACTGCGACTGAATCCACAACCCGAAATAGCGAGTGAAGATGAAAAGGAAAATCAACAACACACCAAACACGATCGCAGCTGCGATCAGCCCGGCCATGGTGGATTTTTCGAGGTTTTGTGCCAGCAGGGCGGTGTCGATCATGTTCGGTTACTCTCAGGCGAGTGGTCGCCAAGTTCATCGCTCGGTGCAAAACGTAGGTGCCGCTCCATAATCTCCCCCCGCCACTATGCGGTGTCAACTCGCGAAACCACCCGGACACGCACGAAACGCCAGGTAAACGGATTCCCACGCGGACTGGCGGTGCAGAAAAAAAGCCCAGAACCTTTCGCTCTGAGCTTTTCGTTCGATCAAAAAAGAGGACCGCCGAGACGTGGCTACTCTTTTTCAGCTTCGTTTTCTGACCCGGCGGGCGTGTTGTCATCGTACTTGGCCTCGGGAATAGCACCCTCATCCTTGGTCGCCAAGACGCTGTGATAGACGGCGAATTCGCCGGCATCCTCGCCTTCCTTCTTGTCGACTGGCTCCTCGGTGACCTTGGCACCCTCGACGATCATCTCGATCACCTTACGCTCGATAATCTGGTTTCGCAGGGCGTCCATCTGGCCCTGCTTCTCCAAGCGAGCTCGAACGCGTCGTTCTGGCATATCGCTCTGTTGAGCAATCAACGCGATTTCGGCGTCGTAATCTGAATCATCTGCATCGACCTTCTCTTCCTCGGCAATCTGCTCCAGGATGAAGTGTTCGCGAAGGGCTGATTCGGTGGTTGCTTGAGCGTTCTGCTTCGAAGCGTTCACGAATCCGCGGATACTGTCTTCATCGAAACCACTGCGTCGCAACTCGAGAACCTTACGCTCCAACTCTCGCATCGTTTGACGTTTCACCAGAGACTCCGGTAACTCGAAGCTGGCTGATTCAGCAAGCAAGCTCACGACCGACTTTCGCAGTTCTTGCTGAGTTCGGTAGTCGGCCTGGCGTGTCAACGAATCACGAACGAAATCACGAAGCTCTTGCTCCGTCTCAAAGTCTCCCAACTCTTCCAAGAAGGCTGGGGTCAGTTCGGGATCCTCTCGCTTCAAGACCTCCACGACGTTGAAGGTCGCGTCGAGCTCAACGCCGCGCATCGCTTCGTCCTCAGCACCCTCAGCGACTTTGACCTTGCCGTTACGAGTATCGCCTTCTTTGGCGCCGCTCATCAACTTGCCGAAGCCTTCGCAGACGCCGTCACTGAAGCTCAGACGATTTTCCAGCGTGACTCGCTCCTCATCCATTTCCGAGAGCGTCTTGCCATCTTGCTCGAACTTCGCGGTGACCAGAAGTTTGTCGCCCATCTCAGCAGGCGAGTCGGTCGCCTCAAGGGATGCGTACTTCGAAAGGACCCGGTCGAGCGCCTCTTGGACGTCGTCATCGGAAATCTCTTCGACAGGCTTGCTGAGCTTGACGCCTTTCCACTTCGGCGTCTCAAACTCCGGTCGGACTTCGATCTGGAATTGATACTTGAAGTCACCCGTGTCTGGGATGTTGATTGAGTTGTAATCGAAGTCGGGCTCACCGATCGCAGAAAAGTCTTGCGAGTCAGTCACCTGAGAAAGGCTATCCATCAACAGCGAGCCTTTGACCTGCTCGGTGACGCGCTCTTTGAATTGCTTTTCTACGAGCTTTCGTGGGGCACGGCCGCTACGAAAACCGGGTACCTGCGCTTCGGGTACGAGTTCGTCGTACGCCTCTTTCAAGTATCGTTGGACTTCCCCTTGCGGAATCGTCACGATCACTTCACGCAGACACGCCTGGGGACTCTCAACTTGAACTTCGAGTTGAATGGGCTTCTTTTCTTCGATGCCGTCGGCGGGTTGGGTCTCAGTGGAGGTGGACATCCTTCGACAGACCTCAGTTTCATATCAATGTGTGTGGTAGATGCCTGTCCCGATAGTTGCCGGCGGTTCTCGCCAAGCTTCATTTCACGATGCATGTCCCCAGTACGTTTGCTGTGGATCTGCTGCAGTTTCGCTACGATCGCATTGAGATCGCAGCCGTTTGCAGCGGCACAGCCTTCTGGGGCGGGACAAGGGAAGCTCTCCAGTCTATCCCTAACGGCCGAAAATCGGCAAGCGGGGAGCCAACAAATCGGCGTTCCCAATCAGGCCTTGCCCGCGCGGGCCGCCTGTCTATAATCTGCCTTCCATCGGATTACTTATGCGGCTGTAGCTCAGTTGGCAGAGCATCAAGTTGCAAACGTGATTGTCGTGGGTTCGAATCCCATCAGCCGCTCTCTCTCCCAGTCCGATCCGTGGAGGTGCGGCAACGTGCCCTCATTCACCCAAAATCACCGCGATCAGGTTGGAATGAATGGTTCTCGGACTCCAAGGTCGCTCAGTCGAGCGGTGGGCTCGCAATAACGCAGAGCTTACGACATTCGGAATTGGATAGACCGTGCCGTACGCCCAACTTGGTCCCATCGCCGTCCATCTGCCCGAAAGGGTGGAGACGAACGAATCGTTGCAAGCAAAATACCCGCGATGGGACTTGCCACTGATTGAGGAGAAAACGGGGATTCGCCAGCGACACATCGCTGGCCCCCGTGAAACCGCCAGTGACCTGGCCGTCGCGGCAGCCCAACAGCTCTTCGATAACGAATCGGTTTCACCCGAGTCGATCGACTTCGTGCTCCTCTGCACGCAGACGCCCGACTATCCACTGCCGACCACCAGCTGCCTGATCCAAGATCGCCTTGGTCTGAGGACCGGATGTGGAGCTCTCGACTTCAACCTTGGTTGCAGTGGCTACGTCTACGGTCTGGCCTTGAGTGACGGATTGATACAGTCCGGCGTGGCAAAGAACGTGCTGTTGCTGACCGCCGAAACGTACTCCAAGTACATCGACGATGACGACCGGAGCTTGCGGACCATCTTCGGTGACGGCGCAGCGGCCTCCCTGGTGACCGCAGGCGACGAACCGACGTTGCGGGGGTTTCAGTTCGGCAGCGACGGTAGTGGTGGCGACATGTTGCTGGTCGGCGACGGCGGCGAGCGGCATCCGGAGGACGCCATCAAGCCTCGACATCGCAAGCGTTGGAAGAGCCGCTTGTACATGGATGGCCCGAGCCTGATCAATTTCACCGTCGACGCAATTCCTAGGCGGGTGGACGAAATTTTGGAAGCGAACCAAATGTCGGACGCCGACATTGGGAAGTACCTGATGCACCAGGCCACCTGGAAGATGCTCGACCAATTGCGTAGCCGCATGGGCGTCAGCGACGAACGACTGCCGATTGACTTGGCGGATGTGGGTAATACGGTCTCTTGTACCCTGCCAATTCTGATCGATCGGCTCAGAAAACGGGGTCAACTGGACTCGGAATCGGTTAATATGCTGATTGGTTTTGGCGTCGGCCTTTCATGGGCAGGTTGCCTGTGGCGAGATCAGTTCAACGCGTGAGTCGCATCGATGATCTGCCCAGATCCTGACCATTCAAACGCCACGGCGGAGACGCTGGAGAAGTTCTGCGGTGAGGTTTCACCGCGGTCGCTCCCTCAACCAACTTGGCGACCTGTCGTCGGGATGACGCCCGCTTCATGATGATGCGGCACCAAACCTGTGACCAAATGTGAACGATCGTCCCGCCATCACGTCGGCGATCTGAGGCACTCCATGCCGGTCATCCACCACTGGGGGATCTACAGATGACAACCAACCTATCGGGACGCTTGTTGATCGCGTCGCCCTATCTGAACGATGGGAATTTCATGCGATCGGTCGTGTTCATGATCCGGCACGACGTGGAAGGCGCTTTTGGATTGGCAATCAATCGCCCCACCGAACGTCGATTTCGAGATCTGGTCGAAGACAACGTGCATGGTAAAGAACCGCGCGAGGACGACATGATCTATCGCGGTGGACCCGTCGAAGGACCGCTGCTGGCGTTGCATGATCTTGCCGGCGTTGGTGAACCCTGTGGTCCGTTTGATCCAACCGGCGAATTGCTAACGCCAGGTCAGTCGCTCAATCATGGTGTGAAGTACACCGTCCATGACCATCCCGCGGAACCTTGGGGATCAATGTCGATCGATCTTGGCAATCCACCGGCTTGGATCACGGGTGACGACGATCACTTACGCATTTTGCTGCGACGTCCCGATGCTCGCGTTCGCTATGTCGCGCACTACAGCGGCTGGGGCCCGGGACAGCTCGATGAAGAAATGCGAGTCGGCGGCTGGCTTGCCGGTGATGCCGATCCCGATGTCCTCTTCGGTGATCCCGAATTGGCGTGGGAGGAAGCGGTGAAACGCTGTGGCCACGAGATCTTGACCGAAATGGCTCCCGGAGTCCGATTCGGCGACCCCAACATGAACTAGGTCTCCCTTTGCCTGCCCATTGCCTCCCGCCAGCTCATGTGCCCCCGTCGATGATGGGCCGCGTCGCCATGACCACCTTCTGGCGGAACTTCAATTGGATGGCCTCTGAAGTCCGGCGGAAATGCTTCGCGTCAAAGTCGAGGCATTGAATGCGACGTTTCGCGATCGGTGATATCCACGGATGTTCGAAAGCGCTGCGAACGGTTCTCGACGCAATCGATCCTCAGCCAGACGATGAGCTCATATTCATGGGCGACTATATCGATCGCGGGCCAGATACTCGTGATGTCGTTGATCAGATCATCCAACTTCAATATCGTACGCAGGTCGTCGCCCTTCGCGGCAACCATGAATTGATGCTGCTGGGAGTCGCACTTGGTGGACTCGACGACGCGGTGTGGCTTGAAAACGGAGGCGTGGCAACCGTCGCAAGCTACGGCGGCTGTTTGACCAAGATTCCGGCCGATCACTTGGAGTTCTATCAGAGTCTGATCCCCTACCATGAAACGAACGATGCCCTCTTTGTGCACGCTTGCTACGATCCCGCTCTGGCCATGCACGAGCAGAAGGACGTGACGACCTACTGGACCCACTTGGCATCGCCACTTCCCGATCCGCATTGCAGCGGAAAACGCGTGATCGTCGGTCATACACCACAACCTTCCGGCGACGTACTCGACGCGGGTCACGTGGTTTGCATCGACACCTACTGTTTCGGAGGGGGGTTCCTGACGGCGTTCCAGATCGGCGGAGATCAGATCCTCCAGGCCAATCGCCACGGGCATCTTCGACGATCTCCAGTTCGCGCTTTCGCCAACGGCCTCGGTCGCGTGGGACGCGGTTTGCTCAAGTTGGTGCAATCCTCCGCCACTGACAAATCTTCCGATCCTGGTAGCGGTCAATGCCACCAAGAGATGAAGTCCGTCGAGCGTGACTAGACGGATCCACTTGACCATGGGATCTCGCTCTCGCAATAGCTGGTCGAGCGATGCGTCGACGGGATAACCGATGTCGCGGTGGTTCAGGGTTCGATCTCTACCTGCAAAGGTTCAACCCACTGCTTCTGTTCGGCGGTGTAATAGAGATACGTTCGTGACGCCGGTCCTGTATAGATTCCCGGAATCGCAGCCGTTGCATGAAACTCCAAGTCAAGCGTCTGCTCAGGCGCGATCGTTCGCCAATAGAACACGATGTCACGACCGCGGATTTCGTAGTAATCGAATGCACTGGCGTCCTGAAGCTCGTCCAATTCATCGACGCGAGGCTCGACGCCGCCAGGCAATCCCACGATGGCCACCGTCATTGGCAACCCTCGAGCTGACACATTTGCGAGGGAGGCATGGACGGTCAGCAATTGACCATCGGTCACAGGACCAGCTACTCGGTCGGAGGCCAGTTCGGTCGTCAACCTCAGCGGGCATGCTTCGTCACTTTCGGGCGTCTCCACGTGACAAGCGATGTCCACCGTGTATGCCAAGCCATTGGAACCCATAGCAACCAACTCAAGCTCAATCTCGATACGATCACGAAGTAACTCTTCGATTTCCGCGCCGAGCCCCTCAACCTCAACGGCCGTTCCGCTGCGAGGATCGTCGGGCAATTTGGCATGACCGATGATCTCTCCGTCCAGTTTGACTTGAATTGTTCCACCCACGGTGGAACTCGATTCAGATGCAACCGCAATCAGTGCCTTGAGCGCTAGCACCGTTGCTTGAGTCGATCCGAACCCCGCCGTTCCCTGACGATGCGATGTAAGCCAGCCAGCTGCCTGTTGAGCGCGGGACACGTGACGAGGGCTCTTCACCCATGCCAAGGCTGCGACCGCCGTTGTCTCCATCTTTCGCGAAAGGCCTCCGCTCGAA
>JBPCVD010000482.1:0-8865 GCA_051010815.1 Rubripirellula sp. | reverse complement strand
GCCCGATTACGATCACCATCTCGTTGAAGCGATGTGGGCGTGCCAGAACGTCGAACGCCCCAGCGAAAAGATTCTGAATCTTGTTTTGAATGCCTCCGATGGCCACGCTCGCTCCGCAGGGGCCCGGATCATTCGGTATTGGCACAATGAGCTTTCCGATCCAGTCGCGATGGTCGCAAAAGCATGCGGCGACCCATTTCCGCGGGCGCGAATGGAAGCGGTCCTCTCGGCGGAATTCATTCCCAAAGCGCAGGCGTACGCGGCTGCTTTGAATTCCGTGGATCATGCAAACGATTCGTTTCTCGAACTTGCGCTGCCGCAAACAAGGCAAGCGTTGGAAAAGTATTGGCGACCGGCGCTTGAGGGCGGGACGCTTCGTTTCCACAAGGAGGCTCACCGAGATTTCGCCGAACAGGAGGCGGGAATCGGTTTCGAAAAGCGGCTCGCTGACTTCATCAAACAGGACTCTCCTAGCGAGAAGGACATCGCCGGAGTTTGCGAACAGTTGAGAGCGGTTGGTTCCGAGCAGGATTTACAACAAGTTGCGGCGGCTCTCTCGGAGAAGGGTGGCGTCATGTCATCCGAGGCTACGCTCGCACTTTTGGAAACGCTGAAGGGAATGGCTGGGTCTCACCGGTCCAAGTCTCTGTCGCGGCGAATGCAAGGTTTGAAGAAGTTTCTCGATAGTGAAAACGAAGCGGTTGCGATTCTTGCCGCTGAAAATTTGGGTGTCTGGGGCGTTCCCAGAGCCGCCGGTGCTCTGAACGATCTCGTGTCCGACGTCGACCGAAAACCGGCGCTACGCCGATCGGCCGCGGTCGCGTTTGCCAGACTTGGCGGAAAAGATGGTATCGAATCCCTGGTCGTTCTTTCGAGGGAAGGCGATCCAGAAACCCGCTACGCCGCTCTTTCCGGCTTGGTGTCCGCCGACTTGAACCAAGGCGTTCCATTGGCTGCCCAATTGCTGGCCGATGATCCTGGCCAAACGGATCCCGTCCCGCTCGTTCGTAGGATCATTCGTCAACGCAATGGCGGCAAGCTGCTTGCCAATGCCCTGCGGGATGTCGAGATTCATCACACCATCATGGCCGGCGTCAGTGATTTTCATCGTGCTTCGGGGCTGCTTCCCAAGGAGCTGGTCCCGATGTTTCAGCCTTCGTCGGACTCCGATTCGCTGAGCGTTCTGCTTCTTCGGGAAGACCAGAACAAGCTTTCCGCCGACGTGGAAGCACTAGGTGATGCTGCGCGAGGAGAGATGGTGTATCGCCGCAAAGCTCTGTCATGCGTTAACTGCCATGCGATCGGTCCCGCAGGTTCACTGATCGGGCCAAACCTGGTTGCCGCCGGTGCTGCGGCGAAGACGGGTTACATCGTCGAATCGATTCTCCAGCCCGATAAGGCGATCGCAGAGCACTACGAGAATCGATTGTTCTTGCTGGATGATGGAACGATCCAGAGAGGAATCGTGACCTTCAAAAGCGAAAAGGAAATTGTCGTGCGTGACGCGGCGCTCGCTGGCAAAGAAGTGCGACTTCCGTTGGATGAAATCGTCGCAGAGAAGGCGCAGCCGTCGGCAATGCCCACCGGGCTGGTCGATCAACTGGCGGGTCGACAAGAGTTCCTTGACCTCGCCAAGTTTGTGTCAGTCCTGGGAAAGCCGGGAGCCTATGCCAATGACGAAAGTCCCGTCATTCGAAAGTGGCGGATCGTTGCGATGCCAACAGACGAGCTTCCGAATCAAGACGCGACGTGGATCGCGGCCTATAGCAAGGTCAGCGGAGAACTGCCGAGCGTCGAATTTCCCACGGGAGACCACGTGTTCGCCCAGGGGCACCTGATCGTTCAAGTTGCGGGGACTGCAGAATTGTCGCTCAATAGCCATGCGGGGCTTAGGATTTGGATGGATGGAAATGAGCTCCCCAATCCACCGAGTGTCATCGATCTGGCAGACGGGCGAAGAACGTTGACCTTTGCGATCGATCGTGACCAACGAGGTGACGTGGGACTGAAAGTTGAGGTGGCGCCCACGCCGGGATCGTCTGCGAAGTTGAAGCCCGAGGGCGGGATCTGATCTTGATGCATGGCAGCTTCAAAGACCATTGCCGCCGATCGAACTGACCTGCTGGCGCGACCTTGCGTGCAGCTAGGGCGTTGAGATTTGGCCAACTGAGATCGCGAGGTGTGGTCGGATCGCCAGAAGGGGCGCTCGTCTCGGCTGACTCTCTAGTCGAATTCGCTCGTCTCAGCGAAAGGAGTCCTTGAAGGCCGGCCGCGTTCAGCCCTGCAGCTTGTCGAGTTGTGACAGAATGGCTTTGATCGAGGGGCGGTCCGCGGGATTCGAACCGACGTAGGAGAGGCGGACGCTGCCTTCCTTGTCGATGATGAAGGTCGAAGGGTAGGCAAGCCGGGATGCGATGCCCAGTTGCTTGACTGCCGCAAGGTTTTCGTCCAGCAACACGGGGAACGGGAATTCGCCGGCAGCTGTTGTCTTCATGCTCGCCTCCTTGAAGGAGGGCAATTGTTCCGTCGAGCCGGGATAGACCAGCAAGACCTCTGCGTCACGCGCTTGGAACTCGTCGTAATTCGAGATCAGCCGTGATGTCTGCGTCGTGCAGTACGGGCAAATCATTCCCGAGAATCCGCGCGTAAAAACGAGCAACACGTTCTGCTTGTTTTTATAGTCGTCCAGTCGAACGGTGTTGCCCTGGGTGTCGACGAATTGCAGATTCGCAAGTGATCCATCATCCTCGCGGTTCGATTCGACATCGTCGTTGAAGACGGCGTTCTCGTAGCTGGGAGAAAGGCCACCGGCTGGGCCCTGATCACCAAGGGTTGGCGACGAGCTGCGATCGCATCCGACGAGTCCCAGAGTGATGAGGCTCAGCGTGACAAGTCCCATGAGCAACAGGGCATTGCCGAAATGCGATGTCGAATGACGTTGTTTATCCATGCCTCCATCGTAACGCAATCAACGCAAAAATTGACAGGGCGTTGGTTCCGCGCTGGCTTTCGCTCGCAAAACAGGGGTTTTAGGGAGCTGGGCTGGGACGTCGTTTCGGCCACACGCCCGCCACTTCTGCCGACACCGAGTCCATCAGTTGGGTGTCGTCAGGACCATCCATTTCCCGTTGGGGGCAAAAGTCACGCTAGTCCACGGCAGTGCCGTGTTGATTTCGGGTACGACTCTCGGTGGCCTGTCGGTCTGCACATCTAGCTGGAAGATGACTTTGTGACGATGTGGCCTCGAATGCATGTTGAACAGAAGTCGTCCCCCATCGGGCGACCAGGCAAGGTCATCGGCCATTTCATTGCTAGTCGCGAAACGTCGATTCAATTGTGAGGGACCATCCAGCGACAAAATGGCGAGCTCATGCGTGCCATCAAGTTTTCCCTTGAAGGCGATTTGCCGACTGTCGGGCGACCATGTCATGTTCCAGAAAATGTACTGGTAGGGGTGATCCCCTTTGGCCAACGCCGTACGACTCTTTTCGGACGCGACGTCATAGATTCGAATGCTGTTGTCGTTTGTGTAGGCAATTGACTTCCCATCGGGCGACCATTGGGCAGCCCATCCGTCGTCGATACGTTTGGCGGGCGTGCCATCCGTGTTCATGATCCAAACGGAGGCGCCGCCTTCATAGCGACAACAAGCAAATTGCCCGCGTCTTGACCAGGATGGCATCACACCGTCGCAGATGTCGCGAGCATCTTGGCCATCGGCTGAGATCCAAATGATTTGTGCTTGATGGGCCCCTTCGGGCGGTGTCGCATCGAACAGAATTCCTCGGCCGTCGCGAGACACTGATGGTGAACTGACGATCGGGAAGTCTTCGTGCTGATAGAGTTTCCGCGAGTTTTCGCCGTCTACCGAAACGCGATAAAGCGAGTGCAGGCGATACTGTTCAAAGTCGAATTCATCGGTATCGAGATAGTTGTCCTGGTCACGATCGAGACGATGAAAGTAGTACCGCTTCTGTAGCTGAAAGAGATTGCGCGGATGAAACTTAAACTCGGCGTAGGAGATTCTGCCGTCGCGATCTTCGTCCTGCGGACGCATGTCCCACGGGTAGTTGAAGTTGGCTAGCATCGAAACTCGGTACTCGGCCAATGACAGCTTGCCGTCATCATCATCGTCAAAGGCTTTCAGGTTGGGGCCGACCAGATGGGCACGCCCGCTGCTGACCGAAGCCTTGAGTTCCGCCGCATCCAAGCCATCGTCTCCGTTGCGGTCGGCACTCCGAAACATGGCGATGGGATCGCGTAGGTAGGGTCCGTTGCGACGCGAGAACTCGGCGAGCGTCACTTCGCCATCACCATCCTGGTCAAAGTCCTCGAAGTCTCGTTCAGCGGTATCGCTGTTCCACCAAGTGTCGACGAATTCCGTTTTGGACAGCCGATCGTTTTGGTCCACGTCACATCGCAGAAAATTGGCGAAGTCGACAACGCGACCATCTTCCATTCGAAGATAGTCGTCCGTGATCCATCGAATCCCCAACTGGATCTCGAGGAACCGAATCGCTTCTTCACGGGAGACCTTTCGGTCGCTGTTTTTGTCCGCATGCAAGATCAGGACACGATCGAGTCTTCGGCGGCCATCGGTCGAAATGGAGGCTGAGTAATTGATCGTGAAGGTGGTGCTGTCGACGGTTTCCTCCGGCCGATGTTGCCATCCGTCGTAGGACTCGTCCATGGCTTCGATGGCGCGTCGAAGAACGCGGTCGAAAGGATCTGGGGTCGATTCCTTCAAGTCTGGTTCGCTGACGACATTTTCAATCGCGTCGACAGAAACGGATGTCGCTAAGCCGGAGAGCGTGATCGCTGACCACAAGACGAGGAGCGTCTTGGTGACCACAAGACGAGGCGGTACCGAGTGGTGGGAAAAGGGGAACACTTGCACAGAACTAACCTCGGGCCCCCGAAGCTTGAGCCGCGATTCCACTGTCAGTTGTCTCTTGAACCAAACGCTTGACGATCTGACGTGCGTCGACCCCCTCGCTCTGAGCGGCAAACGTCGTGATCATGCGGTGGGTCAGGACGGGCTCGGCGACGGCCTGGATGTCTTCCAATCGGACCATGTACTGACCGTTCAAGGCGGCACGCGTTTTTCCACCAAGAATCAAGAATTGGACGGCGCGCGGACCGGCTCCCCACGACACGAGTGGCTTGAGCCAATCGGGTGCAGCAGATTCTTGGGGCCGCGTCTTTCGCACCAAACGAACGGCGTATTGGTAAATGTGTTCCGGAACCGGCACGCGTCGGACAAGGTGCTGAAACGCTGTGATTTCATCAGCGTGCATCAGCGGCTCCAGCGTGGGCAGAGAGTCACCCGTGGTAGTGCGGGCGATTTCAATTTCTTCTTGTTCGCTCGGGTAGGTCAATTCAATGAGGAACATGAAGCGGTCGAGTTGCGCCTCGGGAAGCGGGTACGTTCCCTCTTGCTCGACTGGATTCTGCGTCGCGAGCACAAAAAACGGCTCGTCAAGCTCGTACGGTTTTCCCAAAACGGTGACTCGTCGCTCCTGCATCGCTTCGAGCATCGCGGCTTGGGTCTTGGGGGGAGCTCGGTTGATCTCGTCGGCCAGCACGATGTTGGCGAACACGGGGCCGTGCACGAATTGAAACTCACGACGACCTTCCGCCGTATCCTGAAGGATGTCCGTTCCCGTGATGTCCATTGGCATCAGGTCAGGGGTGAACTGGATGCGGCTGAAGTCGAGCGACATCGTTTCGGCCAGCTTGCTGACCAGCAGCGTCTTGGCCAAGCCGGGAACACCCATCAGCAGCCCGTGGCCGCGTGCGAAAAGAACGATCGCAAGTTGATCGATGACCGCCGTTTGACCCACAATCACACGCGCCAGTTCGGACTTTAGTCGCGAGTGACACTGTTGCAGGCGTTCGATCCCTTGAACGTCGTCGGAGCTCAGCTCTTGCTGGCTCGAATTATCAGCGTCATTCATCGAAAGGATGATTCCGGGTGGGTGGGATTTGGGGACCGACAGGGTAGCCGCGTCTTGGATGGGAGGCAAGATTCGACCGCTGTTCGCCCCGTGGGGACCGGTGCATTATGGTGAATGGCGTCACGTCGCGGCTGTGTCCAGCGGATAAAGGTGTACCCCCAACGCATCGCCTCCGGCACGACTCCGGCCCGGCCTCCGAACATTCTAGTCGGTTCGCCCTATTTTCACCTCGTTTTCCATGTGCAAGATGCGAACGGTTAACCGCTTCGAATCGAATCTTCTACGGATTTTGCATTGTCTGATGGGGCAGTCCAAGCGAAATCAGGTGATGGGACTGCTTGAGCGGCCGCTGCGATGGCCGGTTGGCTTGAGTCGTGGTGCGATCGAGTTGGTCGAAGATTCGCTCGCCAAGGGGACGGTCAGAATGCTGACCCGTTCGGGAGCCTGGCAACGCGAGCGACACCTCCGCGGAGACGAGGTTCGGGAGGGGCCGCTTTGGAAACGTTCGAAACCGGAAGATCTGGGGCTGAAGTTCTCGCCGGCTTCGCTCGATTTCTTGGTCTGGTTAACGGCCACGGATATTTCCGACCGCACCAAAATTTGGTCCCCGATCGCTCCTAGGGAGATCGATGATAGGGGCAAAGATTTGGCTTCCAGGGAGAAGCCGAATTCCCGCATTGGTGATTCCAGAATCGGTGACTCAAGCACTGGTGATTCAAGCACTAGTGATTCAAGCACTAGTGATTCAAGCGACCAGGCACTCACGTCGGATGACCAGACCTTGGAGTCGGGCGACGAATTCTTGTGCTACCTGGCCGCTCGCATGATGCGTGGAACCTCCGTCGCTCATCATTGGATGCAGGGAGAAGCGATGATGCGCAATCCGCTCATCGCTCTGATGTTGCCGGATCAGTTCGCCGTCGCACGAGTTTCGCCTGAACCAGACTTTGATCCCTGGATGGCAGGGCCGCGTAGTTTCTTGCTGGAGGCAATGCAGGAGGACTTGTCGCGTGCTTGGGTAGGCATCGAAAAGCAAAAGGCGGAGATCACTCGAATCAGTGACATGGTTCGTTTGGGGAACGTTCAGGAGAAAGTGCTGTCCGCACTGATGGACTCGGCGGAGCGGCATGGCCGTCGAGACCTGTGCCGATTTTTGGTCGAGGCACTCGGCGCGTTGGTGTCGCCCGACAGCAATCGAAAGGAGTGGATTGGGGCACTTGATACCACTGGAAAACGAATTTCACAACGAACCATGGCGTACGAGAACGCGTCCGCGTTCTTGAGGTTCGGCGCTCGACTTCGAAATTGGCAGCAAGCTAGCAGTTCGATCGGTTTCTTCGACGAAGGTTACGCCGAATCGCAATTGTGGAAATCGATTTGGGAGGAGAGCGAAGCAGAGGTCGCAGTGGCGGAGGCAGATCGAGTCGTTTCGTCGCTGCAATACTGAGTCCGTTTTCAACCAAGGCGGCGACGTATTTCTGAGGCGGCGAAAGTTTTTGGGTTGCCGGTTTCGGCCAGAAACGATCGATCAAGGCAACTGCGACGCCCGCCAAGACTGTTCGCAGCCGCCTGTCGGCGGTTTGCATTGAGGGGGTGGCTTCGGTGACAATGAATCGCTCGGGGTCAGGGGGTGGCGTCGCGTACGATGTGACGTGTCGACAGTTTGGGTTTTTCCGGTTCACGAAAGGGAATGAAGATGAGTCGCGCCTATCGAATCCGCGTGAGCGAAACGCTGCGTGAAGTCGTCCGGGCTGAAGACCACGTTCGGTCTCAATTGGAAATGCTCGACATTCTCCCGTCGGATCAGATGGCGGATCTCTTGTCCGCCGAGTTGGTCAAACGAGGGTTTGAGCGTGTTGGTGATACCGCAGTACGTGTTGATGACGGCACGAAGGTCGTCGTTGATCTGAAAGAAAGCACCGTCACGGTATCACGCGAGACATCCAAAGAAGTGAAGGTCTCCGAACAACGCACGGGAACCGCGTGGGACGATATGGGGCCCAGCGAAAAAGAGACGAAAGAACGTCTGCAGAAAGAGCTCGTGAGTGACTTGAAAGAGGATGTGCAAGAGCGGCAGCGAGAGCTTCAGCAGGAAGTGACGGACCAGTTGGAATCGCAACTGAGCGACCTGAGGCTGGAGCTTGATCAGGCGGTGAATCGTGCCACGGCTGAGGCTTTAAAGCAAAAGGCTGCTCAGATTGGGCAAATCAAGGAGGTCACCGAGGACCCGGAATCAGGATCGATGACGATCGTGGTGGAGGTTTGAATCAGGTGGAATTGGAAGTCTACATTTGGATGGAGATGCGAAACGGATGTCGGTGATCATTTCCGAACAGGAGCTGCCCATTGATCTGACCGCTGAGCAATCGGTTGAGTTAGCCTATGCCCAGCAGCTGAGTGATACGGCATCCGATCTGATACGAGGGTTGCCTGTCCTGATTGAATGCGAGAAGGATCTAGCGCCTTACGTGTTCATGAACCTGCGCTCACGCCTCAAACAGGCGGAGCTGCGCTGTCTGTATCTGGATGGTCGTCCGCCTGCCGACGCGCCTGCGGATGCGATGCCAATGGGCTTGGTCGGCACGATGATCGGTCAACTGCGTGATGCGGTGAGGGGTGCGGTCGAACGTCGTGTGGTCGTGCTACCGCATCTCGATTTGTTGACGACCAGTCAAGGCGGGCTCACGGCCGAGGCTCGCGAAGTGATTCCGTTGCTGTACGAGAATCCGGAACTGGTGTGGCTGGGATTCAAAGATCCGTCCTTTCCGCTTCCGCAAGTGATCGAAAACCTATTCCCGCATCGGCATAGTCTGCTCGGGATTCCGAGGCCACGATTGCAGCAGTTGATCACTCAGAAAGAGGCGCGAAAATTTGGGCAAGAGTTCAATCCTTGGGGATTGTATAAGTA
>JBPCVD010000481.1:0-20812 GCA_051010815.1 Rubripirellula sp. | reverse complement strand
TACTCGATCCGTCGGCCAGGACTCTTCATGCGGTACGTCGAACTGCATTGCAAAAGCAACTTCTCCTTTCTCCATGGTGCGTCCCACCCCGATGAGCACGTGCACCGTGCTGCCGAGATCGGCTACGCCGGTCTGGCACTGACCGACCTAGCATCAGTCGCTGGCGTGGTGCGAGGCTTCGCTCCGGCGAAGGATCTTGGGCTGCCATACATCGTGGGCACAGAAATCCGTCCCTGTGACGCGCCGGCCATGGTGCTGTGGCCAACGGATCGGGCGGCCTACGGTCAGCTCTGTCGTTTGATCTCTCGTGGAAGGATGCGTGCGGAAAAGGGCGAATGTGACCTGAACTGGAGTGACATTGTTGAATTCAGCAGCGGCATCTTGGCAGGCCTGATTCCGAACTCAGATCATGACTCTGCCGTAGCGCGTGGAAAACCCTTCACACGTTTTCTTCGGACGGAATTCCGCGAGGTGTTCAACGACGGAGCGTACTTGCTAGGCGAATTGCACCGCGGAGTCGACGACACCGAGCAGCTGCAACGACTACGCCGACTCTCCATCGCAAACGATGTTCCGCTCGTTGCCGCTGGCGATGTGCACTACCACACAGCTGAGCGAATGTTGATGCACGATTGCGTCACGGCGATTCGCCACGGCACAACCATCGATAAGGTTCATCGAGATCGATTTGCCAATAGTCAGCGTCACTTGCGTTCGCTGGCTGAGATCGAAGACCTCTATCGTGATGCGCCCGATGCAATCGAGCGAACCAATGAGATCGCGGACCGCTGCCGTTTCTGTCTTTCCGAACTCCGCTACGAATACCCTGAAGAGATTGCTCCTCCGGGCATGACACTCATCGAACACCTCAAGCGTCTCACTTGGGAGGGTGCACAGGGGCGGTGGCCAGGCGGCGTTCCCGAAAGAGTCATTGAGTTATTGCGGCACGAAATTCGAATCATTGAAGAGCTTCACTATGAAGCCTACTTCCTCACTGTTTGGGACATGGTTCGCTTTGCTCGACAACGCAACATCCTCTGTCAGGGACGCGGTTCAGCCGCCAACTCGTCGGTCTGCTATTGCCTCGGCATCACGAATGTCGACCCCAGCCAATCCGATCTGCTGTTCGAGCGATTTGTCAGCCCAGAACGAGATGAAGCACCCGACATCGATGTCGACTTTGAGCACCAAAGGCGAGAAGAAGTACTGCAGTACCTGTATGAAAAATACGGTCGTGATCGTGCCGGCATGACAGCAACGGTCATCAGCTACCGGACCAAAAGTGCGATTCGCGATGTCGGAAAAGCGTTGGGTGTTTCCGCAGATGCGATTGACTCCATTGCCAAACTGGGTGGCAATGGCGCCGAGTTCACGGAACGTTGTCATGAAGGTGGCCTGGACCCGAACTCCATCACGGGTCAGCGTTTCGTCTATTTGGTCGAGACGCTGCGCGGATTCCCACGTCACCTTTCTCAGCACGTTGGCGGGATGGTGATGACCGCAGGGAACCTCTGCGAATTGTGTCCTGTGGAAAATGCCGCCATGGAGGGTCGAACCGTCATTCAGTGGAACAAGGATGACCTCGACGAACTTGGCATTCTTAAAGTCGATGTGCTTGCACTTGGAATGTTGTCTGCTCTACGTCGCTGTTTTGAACTTGTCTCAAAGCATCATCAACATGACCTGAATCTGGCGACCGTGCCACAAGACGACTCTGCCACGTATGACATGATTTGTGCAGCCGACACGATCGGCGTCTTTCAAATCGAAAGCCGAGCGCAGATGAGCATGCTGCCGCGACTGCGCCCTCGCTGCTACTACGACTTGGTGGTGGAAGTGGCGATCGTGCGACCAGGCCCGATTCAGGGCAACATGGTTCACCCCTACTTAAAGGCTCGCCAGAATCCCCGCACGGTGGTTTACCCGAACGACGAGATTCGCGGGGTATTGGAAAAGACGCTGGGAGTCCCGATCTTCCAAGAACAGGCAATGCGACTGGCTGTCGTCGCTGCCGGGTTCACACCCGGTGAAGCAGATCAACTACGACGAGCGATGGCGGCCTGGCGGCGTCCAGGTGTGATCGACAAGTTTCGCATCAAACTTCTCGAAGGCATGCGAGGCAAAGGGTTCTCAGAGGAGTTCGCGGAACATGTCTTCCACCAGATTCGCGGCTTTGGAGAGTACGGATTCCCTGAATCGCATGCCGCGAGTTTCGCGCTTTTGGTCTACGCGTCTTCGTACTTGAAGTGCCATTATCCCGCTGCCTTCTGTGTCGCAATCCTCAACAGCCAACCAATGGGCTTCTATGCTCCTGCTCAACTGGTGGCCGATGCACGCAAGCACAAGGTGGAGGTTCGTGGCGTTGACGTGAACCACAGTGAATGGGAATCGACACTGGAATTACCCGACAAGCCTTCGCATCCCAAGTCACCTGCCGTACGACTAGGTTTGAAGACAATCCGAGGCTTGAAATCGGATGTTGCGCAGCGGATCACTGCCGAACGTGACTCCAATGGCACCTTTGACAACATGGAGGATCTCGTCAAACGAACCGAACTCGGCCGGGGAAGCCTGGCAATTCTCGCGGATGCAGATGCCTTTGGTTCGTTGGCTGTCGATCGACGCGCCGCCGTGTGGCATTCCCTGGCACAAGAAAAATCGTCGGGACACCAACCCCTCTTCGAATCGGTGGACCAACACGAAGAAACACCCTCGACATTGTCACCCATGACGCCGCTGGAAGAGGTGCATGCCGACTACAACACGATTGGCCTGAGCTTGAAGGCTCACCCGATCTCGTTCGTGCGCCAGGAACTTCGAGCCAAGCGATGCGTCTCGGCAGTGGAGCTTGATGGCTTGCGCGACGGTCGCCACGTTCGAGTCGCAGGGCTCGTCATTCTTCGCCAACGTCCGTCGACCGCCAAAGGCATCACGTTCGCGACCCTGGAGGACGAAACAGGTTCGATCAATCTAGTTTTGTTCGTGGCCGTTTGGGAGCGATTCTTCCGTGTCGCTCGAACGAGCAACGCATGGCTGGTTGACGGAAAGCTGGAGAATCGGCAGGGGATCATCCACGTCATCGTGGGCAGAATCACCGACTTGAGTCATGAAGTGAATGGACTCTCGCTTCGCTCCCGCGACTTCCATTAACGGGCCTCGGAAGCATCGCCTAAAGAACCGACTCCGCCACGATACGACGTCTCAATGGCTGGACCGTCGCCATGTGCCATTGCCCCATACCTTTGCTATCCAAGACGTATTCCATGAACATCTGAATCCGCACCGGGCTCTCGCCTGTCGGGTCCATCCAAACTAACTCGGCATGCTCTCGCCGATAGGAATAGTAGATGCGGGTCGGGCGTTCGAGGACCCACTCGGCATCTGGACCACGCTGTTGAAGTGCCTTCGTGACCGGGCTGTTCTTGAATTCCATCAAACGTTCCCCCGCACGCTCGTCGGCCGAGTAATGCTCCTGCAACGACATCTCCGTCGACATTCGATTCACGTAGTCTTTCTCCAACTCCATCGCGAACTCATCGTGTCCGCGAGCGATGGTTTCCATGTAGTCACGGGCAAACTTCTCGGCCTGATTGCCCAGCGTGCGCGTCTTCATCCAGGGCACGAAATAACCACAAGCACCAAAGCCAACGGCCAAGACAAGTCCAATGCATGCCGCTTTGGTCCCCACGGGTGTCGGACCCGACGTTTTCCGAAGCGCAATCGCGCCCAGCACAAAGGCAATCAGCGGTAGCAGCAAGAGCGGCTTCCCCAGCACCGAAAGGACGCTCAGCAGGCCGAAAAGCAGACACAGAAATCCAGATACTCTCAGTGGAGCCGTCGAATCATCAAGCTCGTAGCCAGCTTCCGCCTGCATTCCGGAGGTGAAAGGGCTCAAATTCTCTTCAGTCATAGTGCCTGAGATCAATGCAGATGGAAGCGGGCTGGGAAACGTGTTTCTTGGAGATCGCCGGACCAGGGGGAAGGTCGCGAACCACTCTATATCGACGAAAGTGACAATAGGACGAGGTGGAGACACACTGGCAACGTAGCGGGATCCACAGCCCTAAGTGGCCTACGCACCATCTCGAACGATGGTTTGCTGCCCTCCCACAGTTTTCACCAAGAGTCTTCTTTCACCAAGAGTCTTCGGCCCGGACCGAGCCAGGCACGAGACCGTCTGAATGGATGCTTGGGCAATCAGGCAGCGCGACGAGGCTGCGAGACGATGGTTTCAGCGGCCACCTCTGTGGCGGTCTGATTGCTTTCGAGTGCACCACAGATCCACTCGGCGGCACGATGAGACGCGCCCGGCTGAGCATATTTCTCACGCAACTGATCAAGACTCGACAGCAACCCTTGGTAGTAAAATGCATCGCCCAACATGGCGTCGACCGATTGAGTCAGAAAGTCAATCGCCGGTTCGGGCCTGCCCACCGAAACGAGTTCCGGGAAGACTTTCCGATTGCCCATCAAATTGGGAAGCGTGATGCTGTCGAGATGAACCATCAAGCGTCCGATCGTATGCAGAAATCGCCCGACACGATAGACGACCGCCGCCGGTGTTCTGCGAGCCATCAATTCCAAGCTAACGCTTCCGCTGACCATCATCGCACAACGGGCTGCCTCAATCACTTCACTGGTGCGTCCGACAAAAAACTCAATTGGCAGATTTGCATCTTCTGCAGTCAGTTGGTCCCGGCACCACAGGCACTGACGGTCGCGGTACGAGGCGACAAGGAATCTCGCCCGCGGCTGTCTCCGGTGAACCCGACGAATCGACTCCAACATCAATGGCCAATTCCGTTGGACTTCGTGTTCTCGCGAACCTGGCAGCACAGCAACCAACTGATTGCCTTCGTCGCTGATGGCTTCGAAGCGTTCGAGGAGTTGCTGATCAAGTTCCGCTGACGATACCGCGTCAAAAAACGGGTGCCCCACGAACGTGGTCTCGATGCCATGCTCGGGAAAATATTGCTGTTCGATCGGCAGAACGGCGAGGACATGATCCACGGTCCGTTTCATCTTCTTGATTCGCCAGCCACCCCATGCCCAAAGTTGCGGTGGGCAATAGTAGTAGACGGGTATCCCGTATTTCTTAGCGCGGCGGGCGATGTGCCAGTTGAATCCTGGGAAGTCCACCAACACAACGCCATCTACTTGGCCCGATCGAAAGACTTGCTCGGCTTCATCCGCGAACCGAAAGAACTGCCTGAGCTTCGGCAGGACTTCCAACAAGCCCATCACCGCGTGTTGAGTGAGGTCACGATCAAGGTGGCAACCGGCCTCGCGCATCGCCTCACCACCGAAGCCACGAATCTCAACGCTCGGGTCACGGCGTCGGATCTGCGTGACCAATCTGGCGGCATGCTGATCACCACTGGGTTCGCCAACGGAGAAAAAGAGTGTTGATGACATCCGTGCAATCCGAAGTTCGTCCGTGGGTCGGGTGATGGCTCGGGGTTGAGTGGGAGTGAGCTGTGGATATCCGTAGAGTACGACCCCATGGATCGTCAACGGTAATTCGTTGCTAGCATCGTTCGCAATCGAGTGTTGTGTCAGGGTGGATCGCTAATGGTTATCGATTGCGATGCATTGGAGCCAAGTTTGGAGAGAGCTCCGGAAAAGGCTTAACTGCAAAGAAAAAACGACCCGTCAAGGAAATTCCTCGACGAGTCGTTTTTGGGTCACGTCTGAAAGGTGATCAGCGTGTTTACGTTTCGCTTATTCAGCGGACGTAAACAGCACTGGCCTGAATGACGCGACGCTTGCTAGTCATTTGAGCACTTGGATCAACGACTGGAGCTGGCATTGGAGCTGCTTCCATTGCGGGTGCGGCAGCAGGAGCTGCACATCCACAAGCTGGCTCGCAACCACATGCTGGCTCACATCCGCAAGCTGGCTCGCATCCGCAAGCTGGCTCACAGCTGTCGCAACTATCGCAGCCCTTTTTCTTCATGCCACCGAACAGTTTGTCCAGAAGGCAGCAAGATTTCTTCTTTGCACAGCCGCTGTCGCAACCCGAGTCACAGCAGTCGCTCTCGCAACCACAGGAAGGTGCTTCGCAGCCACAAGCTGGTTCGCAACCGCAAGCGGGTGCTTCGCAGCCACAGGCTGGTTCGCATCCACAAGCTGGCTCACAACCGCTGTCGCAGCTATCGCAACCTTTGTTCTTCTTCGAGAACAACTTCGAAAGCAGTCCGCTGCAGCAGCTGCTTTTCTTGCCGCAACCGCTGTCGCAACCGGAATCACAGCAGTCGCTTTCGCAACCGCAGGAAGGTGCTTCGCAGCCACATGCAGGCTCACACCCACAAGAAGGTGCTTCGCAACCACAAGCTGGCTCGCACGAGTTGTCGCAACAAGGTGCTTCGCAGCCACAGGCTGGCTCGCACGAGTTGTCACAACAAGGTGCTTCGCATCCGCAGGCTGGCTCACAGGCTGCATCGCAGCAACCGGTGTCACAGCACTTCGCGGAGCTTCCACAGCCCTTTACGCCGAGCATACGATCCAAAAGGTCAAACCCGAAACTCTGGCTACAGATGCTGCAGCCGAGAACGAGGGCCATTGTCATAATTGTCCGCTTCATTGGAGCCACGTCTCCCTTATCTCAATTTGGCGGTTAAATTTTCGTCGTGTCGTTTGAATGAACGATCCGATCGAGCGGTGAGTATTCAGATTGGAGGTGCAGTCGATGGACGAAGTCGCCGTCGAGCACACCTCGAATACCTTCCGATGAACACAAACGGGTCGGGTGCGGACACCCGGCCCGCCGACTTCGTTCAGTTCTTCGATTCTCACCGCTGACAGCGATCAAGCTGTCGCGGAATCGTTCGTATCTTTCGACACCAACGCGCTTTGACATCCCATGTCAAAGCCTCTGGGTCTATCGCATGCGGTAGGGGTCTCGGCAACGAGCCGTGATCTTTCCACTCGCGATCTGTATCGATATCGACGCAGATTGGGCTCTCAATCACTGTTCCGCTCGATTTTCGGGCTGTTGGAAAGCTTTGACGATTAGGCGAAAGTGCGGAATTTTGCCGCGTAACAGCATTCCCCGGACCGTGCGCGTGGCGAATCCGGATCAATCGGTATAAACTGCAGTTTGCAGTGCCAAGAATGACCTTTTCTTGCGTTGCAACTCCCGCCCCCAACCCACCACGTTTGATCGCCCCACCCGATGGGAGTAGCTCAGGCGTGGACCAAGTGACGGGTAGAGAGTCGATGAGTCCGTGAAAACTGTTTGACCCACGCGCCGAGACCTGGATCCCGGCGGATTCGACCTTCACCGTTACCCTGCGCGTGTCAGCCAAGCCCATTGTCGTCGATTTGACAGCCCTGCCCGGTGTCGATTGCCCCTGCGGCGTCGCTCGTCGGGCGTTTGCTGAACGTCCAGAGTTTCCCGGTACCGTTCATCTCACTGAAATCCATCGTGATGCACGCGAGCATTACCACAAGGAACACACCGAGGTTTACGTCATCCTTGAATGCGAAGCTGATGCTGCGATCGAGCTCGATGGCGTTTCACACCCCGTCGCGCCTCGGTCAGCAATCCTGATTCCTCCGGGGGTTCGTCACCGAGCCTGCGGCCAGATGACGGTGTTGATTCTTTGTACACCCAATTTTGATTCCGTCGACGAGCACTTTGACCCGGCCCTGTAGTCGGCGTGCCTTGGACCCCGAGACTTCGCCGTCCGAGCCAGATTTCCACTCACCTCCCATCACCCCTAGTTTTCGAGAGCCGCAATGCAACTGAGCTTCGTACCTGTTTGTCGCCGCGTCACATTCGCTCTGATCGCCGCTGCAATGGGCGTGACCTCGCTGGCTGCAGCCGACTGGCCCTATTGGCGTGGTCCCAGCTTTGACGGGACTGCCGAGGCGACTGGTCTTCCCGACGATTGGGATCCGGAGGGAGGAGAAGGAAGCAACGTTCTTTGGAAACGGGACGATATCGGCGGGCCGTGTACTCCGATTGCCATGAACGGCCGGATCTACACGATCCAGCGTGCCGAGCCTTCAACGGATCGCGAAGGCGAGCGTGTGGTGTGTCTCGATGCCGCGACAGGGGAAACCGTTTGGGAGAATCGGTACAACGTTTGGCTCTCCGACGTGCCAGCCGAGCGTGTTGGTTGGAGCAGCGTCGTCGGTGACCCTGATACCGGCAACGTCTTTGTCTTGGGTGCGTGCGACATTTTCCAGTGCATGGATGGGGATACAGGCGAGACCCTCTGGAGCATTCCGCTTCACGAGCAGTTCGGGATGCTCAGCACCTATGGTGGCCGAACCAACTTCCCTGTGATCCACGAGGATTTGGTCATCATCAGCGGAATCATCATCAACTGGGGTGACGCCGCGAAGCCCAACCACCGCCTGATCGCGATGAACAAGGAAACGGGCGAGGTCGTTTGGTTCAGCGGCACACGTGACTTGCCATTCGATACCACCTATTCCGCTCCGAGCTTGGTCACCATCGATGGACAACGCCAACTCATCATTGGAGCTGGCGATGGGGCAATCTGGGGCTTTCAGCCTCGTACCGGAAAACCGCTTTGGCACTACAACCTGTCGCGCCGCGGAATTTTCGCGACGCCGCTCGTCGTGGGAAATCGTGTCTTTGCCAGCCATAGCGAAGAGAACGTGGCCCCGAACAATAACGTCATGGGTGCGGTGGTTGGACTGGAAGTCTCGGGCGTGGGTGAGGACACCCAGGTGAAAGAGCTTTGGAAGCAGATGGAAGTTGTGTCGGGATACAGCGAACCAGTGCTGGTCGATGACCGCCTCTATCTCGTCGATGACCGCTGCAAGATGTGGATTTTTGATGCAGCGACTGGCGACGCCCTCCTTGAACGAAAGTCATTCGTTGGCAGTCGACAACGTTCTGCATTGCTACACGCGGACGGCAAGATCTATGTGCTGACGGAAAACGGACGGTGGGCCGTCGTCGAGCCGACGCCAGGTGGTTTCGAGGTGTTGAACAAAGGGCGAGTTCGAAACGCCGGGTTCGCGGGTTCGCCGATCGTCGCCGACGGCCGCCTCTATTTCCCTAGTTCCACTGGTCTCTTCTGTGTCGCGACAGAAGGCAGCACCCAGACTCCTGTGGTGATGTCGCAGTCCATGGGCGAAGAGGCTCCCGTCTCGGCACACCCAACCCCAACCCAACTTCAAATCGTTCCCGCCGAAACGCTGGTCAAGCCAGGCGAGAAAGTCGAACTCAAGGTCCACGCATTCAACGCACTTGGACAGAAACTGGAAGATCCGACTGGCGTCACCTTCGAGGTCTCCGGGCCCGGATCGATCGAGGGATCGACATTCATCGCACCATCGGACGCGGCGCATACCGGATCGGTCATCACCGGAAAGATGGGCGACATCACGGGCACCGCACGAATTCGAATCATTCCTGGCCTGCCTTGGAAGTTCACGTTCGATGACTTAACGGATCCACCCCTGTCCTGGGTCGGAGCACGCTATCGTCACGTGATTCGCGAAGTTGATGGCTCTTCCGCGCTGACCAAAATCACGACGATTCCGAAAGGAGCACGCAGTCGTGCGTGGATGGGACCAAGTGACCTGTCGGAATACACAATTAGCGCAGATGCCCGCGGTGCACGCATGAGCGACCAATTGCCCGACATTGGGCTGACCGCTCATGGCTACGTCCTTGACTTGATGGGCGAAAGTCAACAATTACAGATCCGCACTTGGTCGGCGCAACTTCGAATGGCCACCACGATCGCGTTTCCTTGGAAAGAGGACACCTGGTACCGAATGAAATTCCGGGTCGACATCGAAAGTGAACCCCCTGCCGCAGTTGCTGTGCTTCGGGGCAAGGTTTGGCCACGAGATGAGGACGAACCGAAAGAATGGACGATTACCGCACGCGACGAATCACCCAATTTGGCATCAAGCCCCGGCTTGTACGGAAACGCAAAAGTTGCGGAACTGTATCTCGATAACATCGAAATCACCGCCAACACCGACGAACCGTAAAACGACACCGTTGGATCCAACCACGCTCGGGCCAGAGTTGGCCAGAGACGAACCCCTCAACAACCGAACTATCCGCAAACCTTTAGTGAGTCATGCGCAAAAACGAACTCTCTGCCTGGACGTTGCTTGTCTCGGCCGCCGTGCTTGGAAGCATCACCATGGTGTCTTTCAGCGGTTGCAAGCCTCCGACTGCTCAGAACGTCGACGTATCGACTGGTGAGTACGTTGCGAGCAACGTCACCGCCAACTCGAGCAACGTGACCGCGTCGAACTCCAATGTCACCGCGACTTCGAGCAACATCACGACGTCACCCTCGGCCGCTGTCGAAACACCACTGCCAACCGGCCTCTCCTCGACGAAGCAACAGAAGGCTGATTCCGAAGCCACCACGTTGGTGGCAACCGTCACGGAAAGCACGACTCCAAATGAAGTTCTCAGCGCCGGTGGAGACTGGCCTCAATGGGGCGGCACTCGAGAAAAGAACAACGTTCCCGGCGTCGAGAATTTGCCGCTTGAGTGGAACATCGGAAAATTCGACCGTCGATCTGGCGATTGGGATGACAGCAAGGCAAAGAACATTCGTTGGTTCTCGAGCCTTGGCAGCCAAACGTATGGCAACCCCGTCATCGCCGGCGACCAAGTTTACGTCGGCACGAACAATGGCGCGGGTCACCTGAAACGATTCCCCTCCAAGGTCGACCTTGGCTGCTTGCTTGCGTTCGACGAAGAAACGGGCGACTTCAAGTGGCAACACAGCAGTGAGAAACTGATCACCGGTCGTGTCCATGATTGGCCACTGCAAGGAATCTGCTGTGCTCCCCTCGTTGAAGATAGCCGACTTTGGTTCGTCACCAGTCGTGGTGAAGTTCGCTGCTTGGACACCGAAGGATTCTACGACGATGAGGACGATGGCCCAGTCAAAAATGAAATGGTCTCGCTCGCAGAGATAATGGATGCCGGCCCGAACGCGGAACAGTTCCAACTTGCCTTGGCTGGATTGGCGGAAGGCAAGCTGACGGACGCTGCGAAAGCTGCATTGGCAACTGCAGGAGCCGAAGTTGCGGGCGACGTCAAAGTCGAAACCGTCACCGAAGGCAAAGCTTGGACCGCAAGCGGTAATTTCGGCGGCGTTGATCGCGAGCTGACAGTCAAGCAAATCGGACCGCGTGTCAAATTCTTCAAGAAGTTGGGGATCCATGACAAACGCGATGCCGACGTCATCTGGATTTACAACATGATGGGGCCGCAGATGGGCGTCAGTCAGCACAACATGTGCTCCTGCAGCGTGACCAGTTACGGCGACCTCTTGTTTGTGAACACCAGCAATGGCCTGGACGAGTCGCACTACAATCTTCCCGCTCCCGACGCCCCTAGCTTCATTTGCATGGACAAGAACACCGGCGAAGTCCTTTGGACCGATCGCTCCCCCGGCAAGAACATTTTGCACGGTCAATGGTCGAGTCCGACTGTCGGCGTCTTCGAGGGCGTTCCTCAAGCCTTGTTCGCAGGTGGCGATGGAATCCTGTATAGCTTTCGTGCAGACAAAGGTTCCGAAGGAAAGCCCGAATTGCTTTGGCAGTTCGATTGCAATCCCAAGACCAGCAAGTGGGTATTGGGTGGCGAAGGCACTCGCAATAACTTGATCGCAACCCCCGTAGCCTACGACGGCTTGGTCTATATCGCAGTTGGCCAGGACCCCGAGCATGGCGAGGGTGAAGGTCACTTCTGGTGCATCGACCCCAAC
Source organism: Rubripirellula sp. (assembly GCA_051010815.1). Taxonomy (GTDB): domain Bacteria; phylum Planctomycetota; class Planctomycetia; order Pirellulales; family Pirellulaceae; genus Rubripirellula. The sequence continues at coordinate 9,083 of JBPCVD010000481.1, read as the reverse complement.
AAACGTGGTGACATCTCGCCCACACTCGCCGTCAAGATCGACGACGACGGCAATCGCACTCCGATTCCACACCGTCGCATCCAAGCCGTTGAACCCGAGAAAGGCGAGGTCGAAGTCGACAATCCGAATTCTGGCGTTGTCTGGCACTACAGCATGTTCGACAGCAATGGAGATGATGAGATCGATTTCGAAGAGGAGATGCATCGCTCGATCGGCACCTGCGCGATCAAGGACGACGTTCTCTATGTCGCTGACTTCTCTGGCTTGGTTCACTGCTTGGACGCCAAGGGCACCGATGACGGCAAGCCCATCGTTCACTTCACTTACGACATGCTTGCCCAAAGCTGGGGCAGTCCCCTGATCGCTGACGGACATGTCTTCATCGGCGACGAAGACGGTGATGTCGCGATCTTCGAATTCGGCAAAGACAATGCTGAGCCGATGGACGAGATCAATATGGGCAGCAGTGTCTACAGCACGCCTGTCGGAGCGAACGAGTCGATCTACATCAGCACGAAGGACAAACTCTTCTCCATTGGCAAGAAAGACTGAGGCCAGCGGTCTCGTCGATTTGCCATTCCACGAAGACTCGGTGAGCAGGACACTGTTTGCTCACCGAGTCCTGTTCACTGAGCCAAGCATGTCGAAAATTCTCTTAGACTGCGGAAACTGCGGTCCCGACTTTCATTCGATTCGTCAGATGGCATCCAGCCAATTTGGTGCCTCTGTCATTCAGTCTCACGGTGTCGACGACACTTTGAAGATCCTGAAGAAGCAAAAGGTCGATCTGGTCACGATCAATCGCAAACTCGATCGCGACTATAGCGATGGACTCGATGTCGCGGTGGCGATCAAGTCGGATCCGGAAACGAGCTCCATCCCCGTCATGCTGGTCACGAACTATGACGAGCATCAGCAGACCGCGATGAACGCGGGGTGCGTCCGAGGCTTCGGGAAGTTGGAGATCAACGAGGCATCCACCCGCGAGGCATTGGAACCGTTTCTCGGCCGGGAATCGGAATAGCCAGGGTCTGCTGAGTTTCATAAACGCGGTCGTTCGACCGCCGCTCCCAGATGAACCCTCAACCCCCTTCCCTTCTCTATCGAAGGATGCCGGGTAGGATGAAGGTAGTTCCGGAGTAAAAATAGAGTCGATGAACGGTCCTTTTCGAAAACTTCTTGCCGCAAAAATCCACCGCGCTACGGTCACGGGTGCCGACGTGGACTACGAGGGAAGTGTGACCATTCCGCCAGAGCTCCTGGAAGCGGCGGGCATCCACCCCTATGAATCGATCCACATCTGGAACACGACCCGCGGAACACGGCTGGAAACCTATGCGATTGCCGGACTCCCGGGATCGAGTGACATTTGCGCCAACGGGGCTGCCGCACATCTGATTCGCCCAGGTGACCATGTGATCCTTGCCGCCTATACATTTGTGGCCGAGGATGACGTGCCGAGTCACCGCCCGAAACTGATTTTTGTCGATGAATCGAACCGAATCACTCGCTCGGGTCCAGAGATTCCTGGTCCTCAGCGACGTGACGCGGCGAAAGGCGTTTGAACTCGTGCAGGGATTCGGATTCGTCCTCGTTGCCGTCGTGATCGGGCTATTCGCCGGTTGTCTCCTGGGCACCCAACCCAGCGTCAATGGGCAGCTGGGCAAGCATTTAGAGCACCCGCTTCAGGCATCTCTGATATCGTTTTCCAGCGGAACGGCGATCATTCTGCTGCTCTCGTTTGCCAGTGGCGTCTTCCCGCCCGCCTTCACTTCTGCACCGAGTGGACTCCCCTGGTGGATCTGGTTCGGTGGAGCAATTGGGGTGATTCTCGTCACCAGTTCCCTAATCTTGGTGCCGAAAGTAGGCTCTCTCCCCTGGTTTGCTGCGGTGATGACCGGTCAGACGATCGCGGCATTGCTGCTGGACCACTTCGGCTTGCTGGGCAACCCTCGCACTGAAGCGTCACCGCTCCGGCTGCTCGGTGCCGGACTGCTGATCGCCGGCGTCCTCGTGATCGTGCATGCGAAACGGGTCGAACATCTTCAGATGTTGAGCGAGTCACCTGTGGTCAGCGAACCGGAGAGCTCTGGACCGTCAGATTCGTGAACCGAGGACGATCCGCAGGGCCGCTGTCGAAACCCCAACGGTCACGGTTTTGCCAATCGTTACGATCAGGACTCTGGTAAAGCCGGGAAACCTTGCCGATCCTTGCAAACCAAGGTTGAGGCAATTTTTGCCTGTGCCTATTGTAATGAGGTGAAAACAGCAATGAGTCCCACCCAACCGCAGATGAAATACCGTCAAATCGATAGAATCACCTCGCTTGAGCCCGGTAAACGGCTCACAGCGGAGAGGACATTGCGCGCGGATGAGGAGTATCTGCACGATCATTTTCCTTGTTTCCCGGTCATGCCGGGCGTGATGATGCTCGAGGCATTGCATCAGGCTGCCGTCTGGTTGATCAGGACCGGAGACAATTTTCAGTCTCCATTGGTCTTGCTTCGAGAGACGCGAAGCGTCAAGTTCGGCGACTTTCTCAGCCCTGGGGAAACCCTGTTAATCACAGTTGAATCGATCAAAGAGGACGGAAATCGCACCACGGTAAAGGCGTCAGCAACAAAGGAAGGACGTGTGACCGTTTCCGCTCGCTTGATCCTTGAACGTTGCTCAACCGGCGACCCCGAAGAACTGGGCACCGACCAACACGTCCGAGAACTTTGCGAATCGCAGTTCCGTCAACTCTTCGGCGACGTCGCTATCTGCGATTGATTCGAACGACCATCCATCAGTATTTCGCTTCACTAAAGACACAACACATTCGTAGAGGATTCACACATGGGCCTTTCCCAAGACGAGATTTTCGAAAAGGTACAGGAAGCATTGGTTGACGCTCTGGGCGTCGACGACGACGAGGTGAACCGCGGAGCCACCTTGGTCGGCGATCTGGGTGCCGAGTCGATCGACTTCCTTGACATCGTGTTCAAGCTCGAAAAATCCTTCGATATCAACATCAATCGCGAAGAACTTGCTCCTGAGGACATCCTCACCAACAGCCAGTACGTGCAAGACGGCGTTGTCACCGCTGAGGGCATGGCCGAACTCAAGCGTCGCATGCCTTGGGCCGAGATGGACGAGTTCGAAAAGAACCCACGAGTGCAGGATTTCGGCAACCTGCTAACCGTTGGCGACCTTTGCAACTATGTCGGCAGCAAAGTCGGCTAAGACCGACGCCGGTGCTCGCAGACCCCACGCCCGGAGAGCAACCTTCTCTGGGTACCCGCGGGGGAATCGAACACCATGACTCCGTTCTCATTTGGGTATTGAAGAGCCAATGCGTTGGTTTTGGGTTGATCGATTCACGGAATTCGTCAGTGGCAGCCATGCCAAGGGTATCAAGAATGTTACCCTGGCTGAGGAAGTCGTCGACGAATACTGCCCTGGATTCCCGATGCTGCCACCGACCCTCATCATCGAGGGAGTGGCTCAGCTTGGCGGCATTCTTGTGGCAGAACACTTTGGCTTCGACAAACACGTCGTCTTGGCGAAAGTCGGTAAAGCAAAGTTTCATCAGCCCGCGCGGTGCGGCGATCAACTCTGTTACTCCGTGAACCTTGACGCTGTTCAAGACACCGGAGCGACCGTCACCAGCCAGAGTTACTGCGGTGACACGCTGCAGGCTGAAATCGACCTGATGTTTGCGTTCTTGGAAGATGGGCGTTTCACTGATGGCCCCTTGTTCAGTCCGGGGATGCTGTATGGAATGCTGCGAACGATGAACTTCTTCCATGTCGCCGTGGATGCCGATGGAAATCCAGTTCCGCAGTACTCCAACTTGTAACTGCGTGTCCGCGCAGCGTTCGAATCCTGACCTGTACCTCCGTCCAAGAAAGCTTGACCGATGCGTCGTCGTGTAGTCGTCACCGGAATCGGAATGGTGAATCCCATGGGGCATGACCCCGCCACCGTTTGGTCCGGTTTAAGAGAGGGAAAGAGCGGCGTTGCAAAAACGACGTTGTTTGATGCGAGTGGCTTTCCGACGAAAATCAGCGCGGAAGTAAAGAATTGGGACATCACCGATTCGGGTGAGCCAGCTGAAGAGTGGAAGAATCGCGGGCGGCACACGAAGTTTGCCGCCGGTGCGGCGAAACAAGCCATCGCGGACAGCGGAGTCCTGGACTCCATCTCCGATCCCGTGCGATTCGGAGTCTACCTGGGAAGCGGAGAGGGCAACCAAGACTTCCTCACGTTCAGCAAAATGATGGCTGCGGCGCTTGCCGACGGTGAGTATGACGCCTCCAAGTTCATTGCCTCCGGGATGGAGTTGCTGAATCCTGCAAAAGAACTCGAGCAGGAACCCAACATGCCAGCCGCCCATCTGGCGACGATGTTCAACGCTCAAGGCCCCAACCTGAATTGCCTGACCGCCTGTGCTGCAAGCAGCCAGGCTGTCGGCGAAGCCACCGAGATCATTCGACGCGGTGACGCCGACGTCATGCTTGCCGGTGGCACGCATAGCATGATTCATCCGTTTGGCGTGACCGGCTTCAATCTTTTAACAGCACTCAGCGAAAGCAATGACGACCCAACCAAGGCGAGTCGTCCGTTCGATCGACTTCGGAACGGATTCGTTTTGGGCGAGGGCGCTGCCATGGTGATTTTGGAGGAGTTGGAATCTGCCAAAGCTCGTGGCGCAAACATTTACGGTGAGATTGCGGGATACGGTACGACCGCCGATGCCTACCGCATCACTGACATTCCGCCGGACGGTCATGGAGGCATCGCAGCGATGCGAATGTCGATCGCCGATGCAGGCCTCAATCCGTCGGACATTCAGTACGTGAATGCCCATGGCACAAGCACCACCGTTAACGACAAAGTCGAAACCAAGGCATGTCGCGAAGTTTTTGGTGAGGATGCCGCCAAGGTTCCCGTCAGCAGCACGAAGAGCATGATGGGACATCTCATTGCTGCCGCGGGAGTGACTGAGATGATCGTTTGTTTGTTGGCCATTCGTGATTCCGTGTTGCCCCCCACGATCAATTACGAAAACCCGGATCCGGAATGCGATCTCGACTACATTCCCAACGAGGCGCGTGATGCCACGGTTCAGTACGCACTGAACAATAGTTTCGGATTTGGTGGTCAAAACGTAACGCTGTGCCTCAGCCGGTTTGACGGCTGATCATTCATGCGGGGTTGGCGAGCAGCCAGCGGATTCAATGAATCACTTTTCTGATGCGGAACTGAACGCCTTTCTCGACGAGGCGCTACCACCGGGACGATGCTCGGAACTTGAGCATGAACTCCGCACAAACGCAGATCTTCGCAACCGCTTGATCGATGTCCGCGGAAGAGAAACCGCGGGACTTCACACGCTGGGTGCGATCTGGCGTCGAGGACGACTCTCATGCCCCACTCGCTCAGAACTTGGCCAGTACGTCTTGGGCACGCTTGAATCCGAAGCTTCCGACTACATTCGATTTCACCTCGAGTCCATCGGTTGCAGATATTGTCAGGCGAACCTGGCAGACCTGGAATCGGCAGCCCAAGCTTCGGAGCCCTCGAAGCGCCGCAAACGCTATTTCCAAACGAGCGCCGGCTACCTGAAGAAGGATTGAGCCAAGCAGTCTCTAAGCGGCTCGATACAGCATCTGCTCGAGACGATTGAGTGTTGCGACCAGATCGTTCCATTCCGTAACCACCTCCATCGTGGGAAGGGATGCCGAATCCGCGCTGTCGAATCCGCGCTGGCTCACGCTCACTCGCTGCGATAAGACGGCGACACCATCTCGAGACACCGTTTCGCTCTTGGTTACAAGCGACGTCTCGGGATCATCTTCCATGGGAAGCACCTGCTGCATTGCCTGATGGACCGCCCACAAGGCCGCTTTTCTGCTCGACTCTGCTTGAACAACGGTTCGCATCGTACCGGACTGAACATAATACTTGGCCATCGTGGATCCCCGAATATTGGTAGGCTGTTTGCTTGTCTCAATGGGCCCGAAGTATTGAACGTCGGGCGACATGTTTGATATCGCAAAGCCCGTGACACGTATGGTCACGGAGCCCGGAATGCGGCGGTTGACAACCATTTTCACGTCCCAACGTCTTCGCGATGCTGTCGGCATGATCGGCAAAGATTGCTACGCTTGGCACCACACCCGCCGACCCGTGGCAGCCCTTCACCACACCATTTTCCGAGCCTGCCGACTATGAAACTGATTCATCACGGTGCCTACGATGGAGTGACCGGATCTTGTCACCAGTTAGTCTGGGGTGACAAGCAGAGCGTGTTGGTGGACTGCGGGATTTTCCAGGGAGACGACGCACGAAAGCATCCGAACCCGGAGATTGAGTTCTCGTTGGAAGGAATTCAGAGCCTGTTGCTCACGCACGTCCACATCGATCATGTGGGGCGAGTTCCTTATCTGATGGGGGCAGGTTTCGACAAGCCAATTTACTGCAGTTATCCCACGGCCCGGCTGTTGCCGCTCGTCATGGAAGACTCCTTGAAAATTGGATTCACACGTTCGCGAAACTTGATCTCCAAGTTTCTAAAGAAGGTTGGCAAACTGCTTCGTCCTCTTTCCTATGGTCATTGGCACGCGATCGAAGGTGGTGTCGACATTCGATTGCGGCCTGCGGGACATGTGTTGGGATCAACGATCTTTGAAGTCCGACTGCCCGATGGAAAAATCGTCGTTTTCTCCGGCGACGTTGGCACAGGCCACGACCCACTGCTCAGAAAACCGACCAGCCCTCCCGAGGCGGATTTGCTGGTGTTGGAAAGCACTTACGGCGACAAACTGCACGAGACTCCAGCTAACCGGCAACATGCATTGGAGGCGGTATTGCGCCATACGCTCCAAAATAAGGGAGTCACGATCATCCCGGCCTTTAGCCTCGGGCGAACTCAAGCGTTGCTATATGAAATGAATGGCATCTTTGAGCGTCTTCAAGAAGAAGAGGGAAGATCGTTGCTGAAGCGTGTCGACGTCATCGTTGACTCACCGCTGGCCTCGCGTTTCACCGAACTCTACAAGAGCATGAAAGATTATTGGGGCTTGGAGGCTCAACACCTGATGCGGACCGATGACCAACCTCTTGTCTTCGAGAATCTGACGACTGTGAACGGCCATCGCGAGCATCGCGACCTCCTCGATTACCTCGAGTCGCGTAAATTACCCGCCATCGTGATCGCGGGCAGTGGCATGTGCACGGGTGGGCGAGTCGTCAATTATTTGAAGCGTTTCATCGGCGATCCCACCACCGACCTCGTGTTTGTCGGATACCAGGCGCGCGGGACCCCCGGTCACTTCATTTCCCGTGGCAGCGAATGGGTGCATCTGAACGGAAGGCGATACGACGTCCGAGCAAGCGTTCATCGAATCCAGGGTTACTCTGCACACGGCGACCAGGCTGACCTCGTCGAGTTCGTCGAGACGATGGAGGAGAGTCCAAAGGAGATCCGACTGGTTCATGGCGACTATCAACCGAAACTGATCTTGTCAGAAACGCTTTCGGACTTGGGCTACCGAATCGTTTAACCCATCGAATGGACGTTGCGGTACAGTTCTTCATCGAAGGATGAGATCGACTCGCAATCACCATCCATGCAAATCTACGCCAGATCCGAAAATGGAAGATCCAAAATTGTCGAACCAGGTGCAGCAGGATGTCATCATCGTCGGAGGTGGTCTCGCAGGACTCTCGTGTGGCGTGCTACTTGCTGAAGCGGGAAAGTCCGTGCGAATCTTGGAAGCGACTGACAAAGTTGGCGGTCGCGTCCGAAGCGATGTGATTGACGGCTTCACGCTCGATGTCGGATTTCAAGTATTGCTGACCGCCTATCCCGCGTGCCGTCAATTACTCAACTATGACGCGTTGCGTTTGCGGCCCTTTGATCCCGGTGCTTTGATTCGGCAGAGTGGCCAATTCACGACGCTTGCGGACCCTTGGCGTCGTCCAAGCCGCGCAATCGCCACGGCGTTCAACCCAGTCGGCACCTTGGGAGACAAACTGCGGATTGCAAAGCTTCGAAAGGTGTGTTGCAGCGGCCCCCTGGATGAACTTTACCAGCGACCCGCGAAACCTACGGAGCAGTACCTGCGAGATTTTGGTTTCACCGATCGCATCATCGATCAATTCTTTCGCCCGTTTCTCGGTGGCGTCTTTCTCGATGAGTCGCTCGCGGTATCCAGCCGCATGTTGGAGTTCGTCTTTCGAATGTTCTCCTCGGGAGATGTCTCCGTGCCTGCGGATGGAATGGGTGCGATTCCTCGTCAGCTTGCGGAGCGAATGCCAAGAGGGTCGATATCTCTGCAATCCTCAGTGATCGCGCTTGATAGAAATCAAGTCACGCTCGCGGACGGCACAACGCTGCTCGCAAGGCATATCGTCATAGCAACCGAGAGTAACGGTGCCTCACGTTTGCTGGCACGCCCCGAGATTTCAACGGAGTGGAACCAGGCCAGCACGTTCTACTATGCTTCCCCACGATTGCCCGAAAAAGGCAAGTCTCTGATTCTGTGTGGAGATGAAACGGGGCCCGTTCAAACAGCGACTATTCTTTCCAACGTTGCCCCTGAATATGCTCCCAGCGATCAGACGCTGATATCAGTTAGTCATGCCTCAAGTGCCGAGAAGCAACGTGACCTTGACCAGTTGGACCAAGAGACACGGGACCAATTGCGATCCTGGTTTGGCGATATCGTTTCCGACTGGCGACTCTTGCAGAGTTACCAAGTGTGCTTTGGCGTTCCCCAAACGCAGCTAGACCCCGTCGTGCAAGCCGTGCGTGTGGACTGCGATCATCCCACGTTTGTTTGTGGGGATCACCGCGAAACGCCGAGCATTCAGGGCGCAATGCAGAGCGGAATTCGAGTGGCTGAATCCATCCTACAAGGCGACACAGGGGCCTGAAATATCAAGCCCGCTGATCACCCTCGGCTCAGCTCAGAAGCCGCCAGCTCCAAGGTTGTACGAACCGCTGATGGGGATAATTCCGTAAACCCCCTCAGTGAACACTTGGCGAACGAAATTGTTGAACAAGCGAATCGGGGCACTCGGCAGGATGATGA
>JBPCVD010000480.1:0-4895 GCA_051010815.1 Rubripirellula sp. | reverse complement strand
GTTGAGAAACTTGGCGAGATCAAGCACTACGGTTTGCATCGGCATTTCACGGGTGGTACCAGCGTCGTCATGTTCGGCGGCGGAACCAAGCGTGGTTTTCTGTATGGCAAAACTGCCGACGAACGTCCGCTGGTAGCCGTCGAGAATCCCGTCACGGTGACCGACATGCATGCGACGGTGATGACCGCCATGGGAATCAGTCCCAAAACCGGTTTTGATATCGAGGGCAGACCCTTTTACGTGACCGAAGATGGCAAGGGATCGGCTGTCACAGATATTTTCGCGTAAAGAGTTTGCGGGACACCAACTTGCAGATGCTGCAGTGGTGCAACAGTTTTTAGTTCGCGCGATCGGTGCTACTCATTCTTGCGAAGGTCATTCATGGCGAAGCCTTGGGTTCATGCTCAGTCGTCGGCGAGGCGTTTTGGTGGCGAGGCCGAGGATTATCTTGAACTTCACAACCATATCGATTCCACGAAGTCCGCCTTTGCCGATAATCGACATCGAGCGATGACTCACAATGCTTGGTACATCGGTCCCGGCGGTCCGCTCGAAATGGCATTTGGCGCGACTCTGACCAATCGCGATGGCAAGCAGGTATCCGTTCGAGCGATTGCGGAACAACACGTCATGGAGGACTTTGGTGGCTTCATTCCGACGCTGCAAGACTTCTTGTGTGAGATGGAATTCCAACCGTGGATGAACGGACAGGGCGAGCCCCCGTCGCGCGCGAAGACCATGAAGCGTGTGGTGGTGTCCGACTGATGAATTCCTTCCAAGAGTGCGCTTCTGCGATTCGCCATCGTGGGATGAGCGAATCGGCAGACCTGATCGATCAGCTTGCTACGTTGAAGCCCAAGCTATTTGCTGCTGTCAGTATCGAGGAGAGCGCGCACGGCGATGAAGTGCATGGTTTCGATCCCGACGGCGCGAGGCTGTTTCTGACGCGAAAGAGTGCGCGGATCGAAGTGTCGCGAAAGACCTGTGACTACTTGCGACGAGTCCCGCTCAGTGAACTCTTGGAAAAGCTGGAGATGGAGGATCGTCAGGTGGATGCAGATCATCTCTCAGCGGAGATGTCACGTATCCTGGGACGGAAAGAGGTCTTTCCCGATTCCAATGTGGAGTATTGGAATGATCCCCGTTGTGAGCGTCCGCTGCTTGCGGCCGATACGTCGGATGAGTCGACTGCTGAAATTGCCGGGCTCTTGCGGTTGAAACTCTTTAAGGTGGTCTCGGTTCAGTGTGATCTGGCGTTTGAGGCGCCGGAGCGAGTGGCATCTGCGGGTGAAGCTGAAACGTTGGCTCCGACGTCTGAGGCAACAGGGCAGAGCGGGGTACGGGGTTTCTTAGCTCGATTGACCGGTCGAGACCGGTCGCGGTAAATCACCGTTGGTTCAGCGAGCCCGCGTTGCGGACAGTTCATGATTGGGATCAAGGTCACAATGGATGAGTTAAGAATCAGTTCGGATATCTGCGAAGAAGCAGGGTTTCCCAAAGAAGCCAAATTCTTGAAGCAAGTGGCGGACGAATCGGGAAAAGCCTTTGTCGTCGTTGAGCGGGGATTTGAATACAACGACGAGATCTACGACCTCAACGATGCGGCTTCTCCTCGGCGCGTTTTTCTCAACAAGACGGCTGCCTTGAGGGAAGCGGAAGCAAGAAATGTGCAGAAGTTGCGTGAATTCAATCCGTTGGCGTTTTGCTATGCGATCGAGGAAATCAGCAGCCACGACGCCGCAGAATTGAGCGGTAGGATTAGCGAGATTCTGGGAACCACGTTTCGCTTGCCGTCGGAGGACGATGCCTGGGAACTGGAGCCCATTTTTCCGCACACGGCAAGTGATGAGCAATTGGCGGAGATCTTTCGGCTGTTTGATCGGTTGGCCTTTTTTCAAGTCATCGAATCGAACGTTTCGATATAGAGACCTGGTGTCACGAGCCGCGTGATTTGCCGTGATGAAAGCGGGATTCGTCATGACCTATCGCCAATCGCGGAGGCAATTCGGAACCACATTGGGCGGGGTACCCAGGGGGTGGCTGATCGCTGACAATTGGCGAGTGAAGTCGAGGGTCGCCTGGGGCGTAAGTTTGTCATCGGTGGTCGTTTTCTGCTTCAGGCGTGTTGCCTTGAAAGTCGGATTCGAACATCAACCGCAAGACTGAGTCCAGCGACGATCGGGCATGTGTCTTTTGGGACGGTCAAGGCGTCCTGCACGGTGGGATTCTGGTTTACATGGAGGGAAAGATCGGTGGCTCGTAACGAACAACTGATTCGACAACACAAGCTTCTGCAGCTTCTCGAGTATTCGCGTTTTGGTCGAACGTTGGATGAGTTGCGTGGTGACCTCGTTGCCGACCTTGGTCTGTCAACGCTCCATGAGCGGACGGTGCGTCGTGATGTCGAAGCACTGCAAGCTGCCGGATTCGACATTCAGTCAGATACCGTCGAGCGCGGAAAGGTCTACAAGCTCGGGCAAAACAATACCGGTGTGCACGAGATCGGGATATCGGCTACCGAGCTGATCGCGTTGTCGATTGGTCGCGAATTGCTTTATCCGCTGATCGGCACGCAGTATTGGCGCGGAATCGAATCGTTCTGGAACAAAGTTCAGGAGACCGTGCCCAACGGTGTATTTGATCACTACGCGCGGTATCGAAAGACGCTGTATGTGTTCGGGTCCCCGCGCAAGAGTTATGAAAAGCAAGAGGGAATGCTGAAGACAATCCACCGCGCGATCTTGGAGCATCGCGTTGTAGAGATTGAGTACGAGTCGGTGGGCAAACCGGCCACGACGCGACGGGTCGAACCGTATGGTCTGGCGGTTTATCAAAGCAGCATCTACGTCGTCGCAGCGGCAGCCGAAGTGGAAGACCCAAGCGAGCGTTTGCGTCATTGGAAGCTGGACCGCTTTCGTCACGCGACGGCATTGGACGAGTATTTTCGTCCGGACCCCAACATCGACCTGTCAGAACATTTAGGAAAGTCGATTGGCATCTTCTCGGGCGAGGACGCAACCCTGGTCAAGATTCGTCTTGGGCAGCGTGCGGCGGCCTACGTTCGCGAAGACCCATGGCACCCTGAGCAAAAGCTGGAACCGCAAGACGACGGCGGTTCGATTTTGACGGTCCCGGCGTCGCACCCGCGAGAGGTGTTGCCAAAAGTCTTGTCGCTGGGCGGCGATGCGGTCGTTTTAGAGCCCGCCTCGTTCCGGCAAGCGGTGGCGGAGGCCGTGCATCGAATGGCAGCCTCATACGATTCGCCGGTCACCGAGTCCTGAGATCGGAACGGTATTCGGGTCCGAAGGCAGTAATTTGCCGTGTCAAGCGATCGCCTGATGGCTGTGATGCGTCGATTAATTAGGCACCGGACCGCGAATTCGCGATCTTGTCTGTCATGAAACTTTCGTCAGGGGTTAAATTGGTGTCTGGTGGATCGACCGCAAAAAAAATAGTGTGAACCGTCCGATGCGTTTCCCTGCAAGCAGCTTCGTACTCATTCTCATGATCGTTCTCTCCGACGCGCCCCTCTCGGTGTCGGCCAATGAGAGCGCGCCCCGAGAGTCAGATGTGAAGACCTTGATCAATATGTTGGGCGCCGACAGTTACGCGACCCGTGTGATGGCTCGCGAAAAACTGCAGCGGATGGGGCTGGAAGCGTTTGATGAGCTTCATCGTGCTCAGTTTCATCCTGACAACGAAATCTCGATGGCGGCACGGTATCTCGTCAGTAGCTTGTTGGTCAGTTGGTCCAAAGAAAGTGATCCGCCAGAAGTACGCAACGCGTTGAAGGAGTACGGCGCGCAAAACGAATCCGACCGAGGCAGCCGCATTGAAATGTTGGCGGAGTTTCCGTCACGGAAAGGGCTGCCAGCACTCGTTCGCTTGGCGAGATTTGAGACTTCCCTGCGATTGAGTCGAATGGCATCGTTGGCGTTGATGCAGCAACCGATGGGAAGTGATCCAGCCATTCGTCGCCGCAATGCGGAGATCATCAACGAAGTGCTGGGATCCAACGAGCGTCAGGCGGCTGATTGGTTGCGCGTCTACGCCCGAGACCTGTCCCGCGGTGAGTATTCCGCGAAGGATTGGCGTGAGTTGATCGCCAAGCAACGTGATCAGATCGATTCGGTTGCGACCGATCAGTCTTCGCGTGATTCAGTATTAGAGTTGGTGCGAGTTTGTGCCACACGCGCGTCCGACACAGGGCAATTGGGCGAGGCGCTTCGCCTGGCCGACGATAACTCGGACTTGATTTCGCCGACGACACGTCACTTGGTCGATGCGTGTCGTTGGGCGAGCGACAACGACTTGCATCCGTTCGTTCTTTCCTTGATGGCCAAGCACAAGCGGATGTTCGATCAAACGCCGATCTTGCTGTACAACGCTGGCTTGGCGATGTTGAAGCGAGGGGACGAGCAGGCAGCGAAGCAACTTGCCGACAAAGCGTCCGCGATCGATCCGTTGCCTCGAGATGAAGTTGAGCGAGAGAGGCTTCAGCCGAAAGACCTGGAGGACAAGGCACAAACGCATCGCGAGATCGCTTTGAAACTGTGGGATCGCGGCCTCTTCGATTGGGCCGAACGTGAATTTCGGATGATCATTGACTCCTTGAACATTGATGATCGTCCCGCCGTGTTGGCGAGAGATAGCTTGGCGGAGATGTTGGCGGAACTCGAGCGTCATCGGGATGTGGTAGACGTGTTGACTCCACTGACCGAGCGTTTGAAGAAAGATAGTAAGTTGCAGCGGCAACTGAACATGATGATGATGAATGACATGTCGAGTCGGCGGTTGAGTCTGCTGGACTACCATACGGCGCTAGCGTTGATCGACGAAGGCAAACTGGAGGACGCTCGTCCGCGATTGATGGAGGCTTTCAAACGCGAGCCGCG
>JBPCVD010000479.1:0-7336 GCA_051010815.1 Rubripirellula sp. | reverse complement strand
GTCAGAATGTCACGCCGCTCAAGAGTCGCTTCGCCCAGTGGCAAGTCATTGTGCTGGCATCGATGTATGTCGGCTATGCCGCGTTCATGCTTTGCCGGAACACGTTGATCGCCTGCAGCGCCGAGATGACCTCGGACCCTGCACTCGACATGAACACCGAAGAATTCGGCAGACTGATGAGCTGGCATTCTGCCGGGGCAATCATGGGCAAACTAGTGACCGGTCCCGGTGCCGACTGGCTCGGCGGCAGGCGAATGTTCCTGATCGCCCTTGCGCTCACCGCCGTTGCGAATGTCGGATTTGCCTTCAGCTCCTCCTTCTTTTTATTCGCCACGTTCAACTTCCTTGGTCAGTTTTGCAAGGCTGGAGGTTGGCCAGCGATGACCAAGATTGTGGGGGCTTGGTTTCCGGAGACCCGGTACGGTCAGGTCTGGAGCATCATCTCCACCAGCTCGCGTGTGGGAACCATCGCCGCAGGACTGTTGTTTGGTTACCTGCTGAGCTTAATCAGTTGGCGAAATGTCTTTCTTGTCTCCGCAGCGCTCACGGCGGGAGTAACCATTTCCCTGTACTTTTTCCTGAAGGAGTCGCCGGAAGACATCGATTTGCGGCAAGCTGCTTCGGACGAATTGGATGACGAACGCGAAGCCGATGAAACCGCTGCGACACCCCACCCCTTCGACTCACTGAGTCTTCGCCAGACCTGTGGAAGGTTTGCTGCGAGCGGTCGATTCTGGTTCATCGGCTTCAGCCTGATCTTCCTCACCATCGTGATGGACTTCCTTACCTTCATCCCAATCTACTTATCGGAACAACTACAGATCAGCCCAAGTAAAGCCTCCATGGCGGGGAGCACCTTTCCGGCTGGAATGTTTGCGGCCTTGATTCTGACCAGTTTCTTGTACGATCGATTGAGCAAGAAACAATTGATCTGGGCACTCGGAAGCTTGCTGTGCCTGAGCTGCCTTGCCGTTACCGTCCTGTGGAACCTTTCCCTCGTTCCAGCAACGATACGATCGCCGGCGGCCATCGTAACGATCTTCCTTCTAGGCCTGACCATCTCGCCTGCGTACTACGTTCCGATGAGCGTGTTTGCGGTTTCCTTCGGAGGTAAACACTCGGGGTTCCTCGTCGCTCTCATCGACGTTTTCGGTTATTCCGGGGCCCTGTTGTTTAACTTTTTCGGAGGCTCCGTCGCCGAGCATCTTGGCTGGCAAGTCTTCTTGAGTGGGCTCTTGACCATCACCCTATTGGCGACCGTTTCCATGGTCACCTTCCTGACACTCGACTGGCGCGCAGAGAAACGCGATAAGTCACAGCCGGCTCTAACTTAACTCACGCTGCGCCATGCACTACGTAACGCAAGATTGCGTAGTAGTGGCATCCGCAGGCTGCAAGCACGAACAGGTGCCAAATCGCATGAAAGTGATAGCGGCGCAGATCAAGCACGAGAAAGACGACCCCGATGCTGTAACAGGCGGCCCCGGCGATGATCCATGTGACCGCGGCCGACGGCAAGATGGCCAAGAGTGGAATCAAAGCAATCGCCTGTCCCCAGCCGAGCACCAGGTAGAACCAGAGCGATATTTTGTCGACGCGATGTGTGAACAAGACCTTTGAAAAGAACCCCGCAAAGGCGAGCGCCACACTCAGCGTGTAGAACGTCATCCAAAACGGCGTCCGCAAATAGGTCAACGCAAAGGGCGACAAGCTTCCTGCGGCAAGCAGATAGATGAATCCTTGGTCATACGCGCGAAAGCGTCGGTTCAGGTGGTCCGGGAGATAGAGATGCGAAAGCGTCGAGCAGCCCAGCACGCCTAGCAACGCCGAGACATACAGAAGGCAGCCCAGAGTGCTGAGCAAATCGCGATTCGCCAACGATTCCGCCAGCAAATAGGCTCCACCGACTGCTGCGGCAAACGTCCCGATCCCATGCGTAAACGCTGCGTCAAATTCCTCACCACGCGTTCGCAGTGCCGATCCCATGACCTGGGGATCGATCACGCACGGTTCAATGACGCGGGGATCAATGGTTTGCGATTCGATCGTAGCACTCATCAAGCGTTCCGTCGGACGAGGAGAATGGGTCGACCTTCACGACGGTTTGCATGACGCATTCCTGAACGGTCCGGGCTCGCACCGACCCACCGAATGGCTACCGGTTCGGGCAATCCTGCCGCGGTGATCGCAACCTTTCGCAGGTAGGTCAAGAACAGAAAGGAGAGACCTGCAGGGGTAAAAACGGCTATCTCCGCCTTGTTGGGCTGGTCGAATCGAGCATTGTTGGCAGGGGAGGGCCCAGATTGGCAGCTAGGCGAAAAGGGGCAGGAACGCTATCTTTGGCGTCTCTGGACGGGTCCACCCCTCCGAGTTGAACGGGCTGACCACAACCCACGCACACCGTAATCGACGTAGTCGCCTGCTTTTGCCAGTCCCGACCACGGCAATCGTCTGTCTTTCCGTCCGTGAAGGAACACTTGTTTCCCAGCCGCGAAGGAACGAAAACCGTCCGTCAAGGATTTACAGGACCGACACGGAAACGACAATTCATCCCCCGACACTACCACCAGGACCGGTTATGTTTCGATGCTATTTTTGCCAGGAAATCACCCCTCCAAAGACCACTCGTCACAACGTTGTCATCGAAGTTCGTGAAAAGCGATACTCGAGTCGTCAGCGAGAGCAGCGTCGTGGTGGGGGCCGCAACTTCCGTGACCGGGACGATTCCGTCCAGGATCGTGGTGGCCAGGGCGTGGAGATCATGAAAGAGGTCCCAGCCTGCCCCGCTTGTGCCGCCAAGCAGCACGAAGTGAAGCGAGTCGAACTTGCCGCTCCTGCCCCCGCTCCGGCACCCGAGGCGGAAACGGACGCAGCGACGGAGACGGCAACAGAAACGACCACGGATACAGCGACCGCTGATACGGCGACCGCGAAAACCGAAGAATCGCAATCCTAGTTGGATCGCCCGCGAGGGGCCGAGCTCGGTAGAAACGATTCGAACCGAACAGAGCTGGCTTGCAGACGGCAGGCCGGCTCGCTGTGAATCGCTCGCTTCATTCGAGCTCGCGATAAGCTGGCTCCCAACGTCGTTTGTCTGTCACAGAGTTGCGCCGCATGTCAATCTCTGGCCCGGCGCCGTCCCTTGCTCCGCGAAAACGCCCGAAACGCCCAAGCCTTGTAACTTAGGCGTTCCACAGTGGCGGCATCGGTGCTGACGGCATCGGTGCTGGCGAACGAGATCAGGGCTGGCAGACCATGGTTGGCCAGACAGCGATTTAGTACGCCACTCAGCGATGCCTGAGACGCGACCGTTTCCACGCCAAACCTGCACTGAAGTTGTGTCGTGAGCCGCCCCAATCTTGAGATCCTCGCCTACGAGGAGACGTCGCTCGGGCCACTCTGCCTACGACGTCGTGAACTCCTTTCACGCCCCGGTGTCGTGGTCACCGAAGTCACGCTCAATCATGAATTCTTGATGAGCAGTTACAACACCGACTCCGAACGAGCGATCTCGCTTCGCAGTGTCGAATTGCATGGCGGTAACCAGCTGAAAACACTCGTCGGGGGACTCGGGTTGGGCTACACCACCAACGAACTTCTCTCCAACCCAAACGTCCAATCCGTGGAAGTGGTGGAATACCTGCAACCGGTCATCGATTGGTTAGAGCAGGGACTGATCCCGCTGTCCGAAACGCTCCAAGATGCGGAACAACTGACCATTTCTCGAGGCGACGTCTATGAACGTTTGATGGGCGAACCCAAGGAACAGTTCGACTTGATCGTCATCGACGTGGACCATTCCCCGGACGATCGCTTGGATGAAGCAGAACATCCGTTCTACACCGAAGCTGGCCTGGCGAAGGCCAAGAAGCATCTGCGTGACGGAGGATTGCTGGCTGTTTGGTCCTACGCTGAATCGAGCGATTTTTCAGAGGCGATGCAGAACTCCTTTTCGCATGTCGCTGTCGAACCCGTGACCACCGTCAACGATTTGGTTGGCCATGAACAAACCGACTGGCTCTTCTTTGGCCACGATCGTGGCACGACCAAATCCGCGGCTGAGTCCGCTAACCGCTAAAGCAAAGCATCAAGCCTTTCCGCGTTTCGAAGACGCGGTGACCGGCTTTCGCCCCGACTTCTTGCCAGCGCCTTGTGTTTTCGATTTCGGCTTGCGCCCCTTCGCAATTGGCTTGCCCTTCTTAGCGTCTTTCTTTCCGCTTTTCGAGATCGGCTTGGGCTCGGTTCGGTTGTTGGAGGTCGACCCCTTCACCTTTCGCTTTTTCTTCGCACCTGGGCCGCGTTTGAAATCGACGCGATCTTCCCGTTGCTTCCGCGACTTACGACGCTTTCCCTTCTCTGCCGTGTTGTCGCCACCACGCTTCGCGGTCACGCGGCCACCTGCCTTTGAACGCTTGCTTCCCTCGCTTGTACGTTCGGTCGCGCCCCGTTCTTCTCGCGCATCCGACTTCGACCGTTGCTTCTTGTGCTGTCCATCCTTCGGACGCGCCGGTCGTTCTACACGTTCTGCGCGTTCCGCACGTCCCGAATTGGCGGCCCTTTCCCCCGTTGCCTCTCCCGATCGTGCTGACTTGGTTCGATGCGACTGGGTTGATTTTGCTTCCACACGCGGCTGTTTTGATCGCGGCTGTTTGGATCGTGACGTCGAACGTTGTCCCCCACGCGATTTTCCAGCATTCCGTGATCCTCCCGAGCCACCTCGCCGCCCTTTACGGGCGTTTGGATCGGCCGTCCTATGCAATTCGTTGGGTGGATAATCCTCATGAACTGGCACCCCAGTCCCCATGAACTTTTCAATCGCGCGCAGCGATTGCACTTCGGTTTCGCTGCAAAACGAGATGGCGATTCCCTCAGCACCGGCTCGTGCCGTTCGCCCAATTCGGTGAACGTAACTCTCGGGCTCGTCGGGAAGATCGTAATTCACGACATGCGTTACGCCATCAATATCAATGCCACGAGCAGCGACGTCGGTCGCAACCAACACCTGATACCGGTTCCGTCGAAATGCATCCAGAGATCGCTGACGCGCGTTCTGTGACTTGTTGCCGTGGATCGCGACCGATCGAATGCCCTGCTTATCCAACCGCCGCGCTACCGCATCGGCACCCCGCTTCGTTCGAGTGAAGACAACCGCGCGGTGGACATCAGGATCGCTCAACACGCGGGTCAACAGATCAGACTTGTGGCTACGACCGATGAACATCATTTGTTGATCAATCTTCTCAACGGCTGGACGTTTCGGTGCCAACGAGACGCGAACCGGATCGTGCAGCAAGCTGTTGGCCAAGTCGACGATGCTGTCGGGAACCGTGGCCGAGAAAAAGAGTGACTGTCGATCTTCGGGCAGTTCGCGGATGATTCGCTTCAAGTCGGGCAAAAAGCCCATGTCCAACATGCGGTCGGCCTCATCAAGCACGAACATCTCAAGACGTTCGAGCGTGATGTATCCTTGATCCATCAGATCGAGCAGGCGTCCCGGTGTGGCCACCAAAACATGAGCTCCACGCTGGAGTTGGCGGACTTGTTTCGCCTGACCGACGCCGCCGTAAACCAGCGCCGTCCGCAACCGCAACTTCGCGCCATAGGTATTCAAGCTTTCGTCGATCTGGATCGCTAGTTCACGCGTCGGCGCCAGGACCAAGACAAAAGGTCGACCCGGTTTGGCCTTTCGATTCGACTGCCCAAGTCGGTTGAGAATTGGCAAGGAAAAGGCGGCGGTTTTCCCAGTGCCCGTCTGAGCGCACCCCAGCACATCACGACCGGCTATGGCGGGCGTGATCGTACGTGCCTGAATCGGAGTCGGAGTTTCGTATCCTTGATCCGCAATCGCGTCTTGTAGAGGCTGGATCAGGTCAAGTTCGGAAAAAGTCTTCAAAGGAGTTCTTTCATAGAACAGCCGCGTGAACGGATCGCCGGAAGCGATTCATCCCATTCAACGGGCAGGGGTGGATTGGTACTTGGGTGCCTATGATCGCGTGAGCGATTCAAAGGGCATCAGCCAACGCTTGGCTGAGGGCGTGATTGCAGAACACCAAGTCACTCGAACGTTGGCAGATCAACATCACGGAACCCTGGACCAACAAGCAAAGTCGCAGAATTGAATGCGTCGTCACTGACGCGAGGCAGCCATCAAAAGGATTACACAACCGATGGTGGCGGCCGCAGAGTTGCTAAATCAGCTTCGGCAACTCAATGGGTGAGCGAGTTTCCAGTTCGCCAAAATACACCCGCGGCTTCGGACTGCGTTCGATTCAAAGGTGAACGCCTCTCGTTTTTCCGAAGCGGCTATCAATGGATCCATGCCCATCGACATCACGCGTAACGGTAGCCTCAATGCGATTCTGGGGCAAGGGTCGATCCGCTCGATCGACGGAAATGCGAACGGTCACGCCTCCAACAGCCATCCCAGACGATCAAACACCGCAAGATTCGCGGCCTCGACCGAAGGATGCTCGAGCCCCCAGAAGAATGATCGGACTCGCCAGCACCACGATCTTCGCTTCCAAGATCGTAATCCGCTTTCGGGACCCGTTAGCTTCAGGGTCGGCGATCTGACGCAACGCTCCGCTTCAACGCTAGAACTGGCTAGCGGTTGGCGCGATTCTCCATGAAGGCTCCATATTCCTCCGTCGTGATGCGACCGTCGTTGTCGGCGTCCGCATCCACTGGAGTCATCAACATCGCCTTCCACTCTTCTTCCACGAGCGCACCATCTGAGTTCTTGTCGTAGCGATCGATGATTCGCTCTGCGTAACGGAGATACTTGGATTCTGAGTCTCGGGCCCGCTGCTCAAGTCGTTCGACTTCGTCCTGCTCGCGTTGCAAATCAGACAGAATCGTATCGGCTGAAGCAATCGCCGCATGCTGGACTGCCGGCACTTCCGATTCCGATGCCGCTTTAAGAAGCAGAGGCAACAATTCTTCCTTGCCGGAACCAGCGACGGAAGCAGTCGCACAATAGATCGCCAGCGGTTCTGCTTCTAACCGCGCCCGCAATTGAGCCTCAAATTCTTCCTCGAATCTGGGTAAACGCCTCACGATCGCGTTCGTCACAGGCCGTCGCCCCATGAACTTCCGAAGGCTTCCCTCACCCTCTTCGTCAGACCATTCCATGAAGCGGCCGTCTTCCACGGAGAGTTGGTCCAGCATCAACGTGACCTGCTCCTTCTCATCTAATGTCGCATAAGACATCAAATCCACTGCCAGCGTTCGATTTAGGATCGCAGGATCATTCTCGGAAATCCGCATGGCGTCCCGAATCATCTCATTGAACCGAGCATCTTTGAAATTTCGCTTTCGAACGATCATCAAAGCTTGT
>JBPCVD010000478.1:0-3168 GCA_051010815.1 Rubripirellula sp. | reverse complement strand
GCAGTTCATTGGTCGATCGAACCCTACATTCCGCTCAAGTCGGACACACTGCTCGAGTACCTGCTTCAACGCGGTGAGTTGGATCAGGCCCAACATGGGGACATGCGTCAGCTCGCTCAGCGAATCGACACGATACATCATCAGGTCACCGGTTCGTACCACCACCAGTTTTCACAACAGTACGCGTCGCTCGATCCTGATTCGGATTGCAAGCAGATTCGGGGGCAGGGCGCGGCTGTTCCCGTCATGGTCGATCCGTCGGAGCGGTTTGATCCGGAAAAAGATGTCGTCAACGGCCAGCCTCAGGCGACCGATTCTGCCGAGGCTGAGAATCCCCAGTCAGCCACTGATTCGGCTGGCAATGGCGATCGTCCGCATGTGCCGATGGCCGAGGGAGTCCAGCGGCTGGTCGAGTTGTGTGACAAGATCATGGACGATGCAGGGTATCGGCGACTCGAGCGGTCCGATGTCGAAGATTGCGTTGGTGTTGCCAGCCAATGGGGAGTTCCGTTGCATGTCGATCTCGACCTGTTCGCGAATCTCGTCGTCTACGCGCGCGGCGATATTCTCGGCACACGCTTTCGACGTCGGCTGCGCAACTTCTATCGTCGTGAGCCGATCGAGATTCCGGTGTACCAGCGGATGGTTGTCATCTTTCAACTCAGTAAAGCGGTTGAGTCGGAAGAACAATTGACGACTTCCGCGTTGCATCTTCGGATGTTCAAGAACATTCCGAAACAAGACATCGATACATTGCTGCCCGGTTCGCGGGTGCGAATCTCGGGAATGGATCATGCCAAGATTATCTTGCCGAGTCTGGGCGGATTCTTGATGTCAATTCGGCGGATCGCACAATATGCCTTGTTGTTCGCAGTCATTGCCCTGCATTGGTCAGCGATCTTGGTGGGTCTGTTGATCGGTTACTTGGTCAAGAGTTCGCTGAGCTATTTTCAAGCCAAGAGCAAGCATCAACTCAAGCTGACTCGAAACTTGTACTTTCAGAAACTCGACACCAATGCCGGCGTGGGGCATCGTTCAATTCAGCAAGCGCATCGACAGGCGACCTGTGAGATGATTCTGGTTTGCTACGCGATCGCAACGCAGGAAGGGCCGATCAGCACACGGCGGATGCGTCGGAAATGCGAGCGGATCGCGCGGGAAGCAGTTGATATCGAAATCGATTTTCAAGTCGATCGCGCGGTCGAGCGGTTGCACGAAATGAACATCATCACCGGCGACGGCGAGCAGTGGCAGTTGGTGCGATGAGATTCGATCGTCATGGCCGAGCTTCGTTGCCGATCTTCTACGCTCGTGCTGTCGATTCAGTCCTCTCGCAAGCCCTCTTCCACGTGAGGCAAATCCTCCAGTGTTTCCAAACCAAAGAGGACTAGGAAGCGTTCGGTCGGATAGTAGTGCGGGATGGCTCTGCCACCATCCTCGGGTTTGATTCGATCGATGCGTAACAGTTGGCGACGAACCAGTTGGTTCAGCAGCGACGCACTTTCGCGTCCTCGTTGATCTTGCACCTTCTGTGCCGTCACGCCGGGTTGGTAAGCCACCAACGACAGCACTTCGATGGCCATTTGGCTCAGCCGCGTCTCACGAACTTTCCCAAGGAAAGAGCGACGGACGCTCTCGACCTCGGGAGCGACGGTCATGCGATAACCGTGATCGTCTCGGATGATTCGTAACGCTTGATCTGCCTCGCGGTAGGAATCATTGAGCTGTCCGACCAAGTCGACAATTTCCTCCGGTGAGACGTCCCGCATCAACGAAGCGAGACGCTGCTCGGACATCGATTTATTTTCCGGATGACCGACGAACAGGGCTGCTTCGACGATGGCCTCCGGGGTAACGACGTCGTCGACGGTCTCTAAGCCCGCTTCCTCGGGTTCTTCTCCCGATGCCTCTTCGGGATCGTCCGAGTCGGACGTCTCCTCGTCGGCTTCGGGCGTGGCGAAGGCTTCCGGGTCATGTTCCGCGGCGACGCGAGCGTACGCTGCACCCAGGTCGTCCAACGAAAGTCCGTCGAGGTCATCCTCTTCACCCGCAGGTTCGGCCGAAGTGTGCTCGTCCGTCGGATCGAACTCGCTACTCAAGCCATCGGAATCGTCGTGCGATAACGCGTCACCACGATCGGATTCGTCAGAAACAGGCTCGCCAGTGTCAGATGTACCAGTGTCGGACGCACCAGCTGCCGCGTCCGGTGACGACGGATCCTTTTCAACCGAATCATCCATCGATCTCTCGTCCCGATCGTTCGGTTTATCGACGCCTTCGTTTCGCTCTTCATCCATGTTGGCATCCCGGGCATTTTGAAACAGCTAGACCCATTCCTGAATCGTAGGTTTGATCACAACTTCGGGCACGTTCGCACGAGGCGGAAGCGCGCAGATCGTGACCACGACCGAAGCGATGTCCTCGGGCTGCAGGATGGCATCTTTGTGCTCCTGCGAAACCGGTGTCGGACGGTTGTCCAAGATCGGAGTGTTCACTTCACCTGGATAGACGTTGGTGATACGAACGCCTTCATTGCGAATCTCGTTCGAAACGGCTGTTCCCAACGCGGTCATGGCGAACTTACTGGCACAGTAAACGACGCCGCACAAGGTGATCGCACGTTTTCCAGCAACTGACGAAATGTTGACCACCAACCCGTCTTTCCGCTCTCGCATGGCGGGAAGCACCTCGTACATGCATCGATAGGCACCGCTGGCATTGATCGACAACACGCGTTCCCAGTCCTCAGGAGACATCTCGGCGATCGTACGCTTCTGAATGTTGATTCCGGCGCTGTTCACCAGAATATCGATGTCACCCACGTTTTCACGTACGTCGGCAAAGAACGCTTTCACGCTATCAGCATCGGAAACATCGATCGCACAGCAGCGAATCGGGTGTTCGCTGGTCACAGCTTCGGCCAACGCTTGCAGCGGTTCCACACGTCTGCCGCCCACGGTGACCTTGCAGCCTGCTTCCGCAAGCCCTTTGGCGATTCCGGCTCCGATTCCCGTACCACCACCCGTGATGGCGACAACCTTTCCTGCTAACTGACTCACCCTGATGTTTCCTCTCGGCGGACAAAAATTTGGAAGACCGAAGTCTACCAGAGTCCGGCAGAATCAATAGGACCATCGATTTGCTGGCGAATCGAGTAACTCATCGGTG
>JBPCVD010000477.1:0-12587 GCA_051010815.1 Rubripirellula sp. | reverse complement strand
GTCCTTAACAAGAGCGCCCCGAATCGCCAGTTTGTGGCATGTCAACGCATCTTCGCAACTACAATGGGTGGTAGCGAACCTATATACGCAGTGATACGATTTTGATTGATGATGGGCAGTTTCTGCTGAGAGCTTGTGATTCTCGCGACTCCCTTCTCAACCGAAAACGCACACCCCCAAATTCGAGAAATTCTCATGAGCAAGTTTAGCTTTGCAATGCTTTTCGTCCTTTCCCTCACCTTGATCCCATGCGTCGGCTGTGGCGGCTCTGGAGACAATTCAGTGGTTGAGGTGAACCCCAATGCAGTCGACGAAGGCGAATCGGCCGTCGAAGGCGTTAGCGAAGAAGACTACGATGCCGAGATGGCGAAGGAAATGGCCGAGCAAGGGAACTAGTCCCTCCGGATCACGAGCACATCATCGAACCTCGCGTTGGAGCATCCATCGCGAGGTTTTTTATGCAATTCCATGAGAATTCCAGCATGGTCGCTTCGAGCTAGATAGCCGGCGCGAAACCTTCCACGTCAGTCGTTCCGAAAACCGCAAGTTGTCCGATAGAGTTTCCTTCACTAGGATGAATGGATGTTGACTCTGGAACGCGGGAAGGACCGTCATCTCGACACTCCCGCAGGCTCTCTGTGAAGGCCCCCATGAAACGTTGGATCTTCGCTCTTCTGATCTGTTTGTTGGTCATATTCGCATGGTGGTCCAACCGTCAGTCTGCGCTGGATGATTTGGAGGGCGCAAACGTCGCCTCTCAAGCGAACCGCGTCGCCTCTCAAGCGAACCGCGTGTCCTCTCAACCGGACTCGAGTTCGTCGCCGGAACGCGTGTCCGAAGAGACGCCCCCTTCCGATGATGAGGTTGTGCTAGACGAGGATAAGCAGAAGCTCATCTGGGACGCCGAGCATGCGACGTTCGAAATCGAAACCTACTTCGGAAAATCACTTCGTGAAGCGATCAGCGAACGCGATGGTGAAGCTATCAACGAGTTCTTCGTTGACGACGCTTCGGCGACCCTGATTTCGTTGTCTGAAGGAAGCGAATCTCGTGCTGGAACTGTCGTCGAGTTCATCTCCGACGACAGCATTACGGAGGCATCCGACTCTGCCGGGCTTGCGAAGCAACTTGAGCTCTCTCTGTCCGGAATCAAGACGATCAGCCGAACCAAAATGCGTGTGCTTCAATTGCAACACGATGAGGGGGATCGATGGAATGCAAGATTGCTGCTTCAGTTCGAGGGCCTGGACGACGATGGGCGCCCACGAATGGTGGAATCTGAGCACGCCGTGGAACTCCAATTCGCCAACGACGAAGAGATTCGGGATGGCCGCATCATCTCAGCTTGGACCGATTTGTCGCGGAAAGAGCGGAAGAGTGATGGACCACTGATGAAGGAGGTCACGGCAGAAAAAGGGCTCCAGAATGTGGGACTGCCCGATAACTGGAACATCGAAATCGCAAATCGATCACAATATTGGTTTCAAATTGGCGTCTGTGATTTCAATCGCGACGGCCATCTTGATATCGCCGTGGCAACAATCAATGGTGAACCGCTGTTGTTGCAAAACGATGGCGAGCGTTTCCAAGACGTCACCAATGAGATGATGTTTCGTCGCTGGAACTACAAATCAATGCAGGCGCTGGCGACCTGGTTCGACATCGACAACGACGGATGGCCTGATCTACTGCTGGGCAATCGTCTTTACCGAAACCAGGAAGGCAAACTCTTCCAGGATATCACCGAGACCTCTCAACTGACGATTGGTCACTTCCCGATGGGGGCGACCGTTGCGGACTATGACAGCGATGGGCTTCTGGATCTCTATCTGCTTTACCAGCATGACGCCGTCATGCCCGAACGCGAGCGGATGCCGTGGGTGGGAGACGCAAAGTCAGGCACGATGAACCGGTTGTGGCGGAATGAGGGTGGAGGTCGATTCCGAGATGTGACGGAGGAAGCGAATGCGTCCGGTGGACTACGTCACTCGTTCGCTGCAACGTGGCACTTCCTGGACGAAGATCACTACCCGGACTTGTATATCGCCAATGATTTTGGCCAAAACGTTCACCTCAGGAATCGTGGTGACGGGTCGTTCGAAGATGTCTCGAAAGAAATGCAGACGGCCGACTTCGCCACCAGCATGGGAGTCACTTCGGGGGACTTGAATAACGACGGTCACCCGGAACTGTACATCGCCAACATGTACTCGAAGATGGGCCGGAGAATCATTGGCAACGTCGGAGACGCTGATTACCCAACAGGCATCTTCGAACAAATCCAAGGATCCTGTGCCGGCAATCGTCTTTACACCACAAGCGGGCGAACGGATGGCACGTTTCATGAAGTCAGCGAGAATGCCGGCGTCAATGAAGTCGGTTGGGCGTATGGGCCAACACTCGCAGACTTCGATTCCGACGGCTTGCTGGACATCTATGCGACCACCGGCTTCATGAGTTTTGAACGTCGCAAACCCGACGGCTGAACGTGCCTTGGCGTGCTGTCGTGTCACAGCCACTCAATCGAACTTGTCTTCACCCGCAACTTGGCGAGGTGGATCGTGAAGCTGGAGAGCTTTGGGCCTCCAACCCGTTCTTACTGATTCCTCGCGGCGACAACCTCAGCGCCTATGAGCGAAATCGCCTCTACCTGAACATCGATGGCGAGCGTTTTCTCGACGGTTCATTCTCTTCCAATGTCGACATCGACTCGGACTCGCGATCGGCAATCGCCACCGACTTCAATGACGATGGGGCGTTGGATCTATTGGTCGGGTCGGTTGGTGGCGGTCCACTTCGGCTGTTCCTGAATCAAATTCCCCAGCAACAAAGGCTTCGGGTGAAATTGCAAGGAACAGAGAGCAACCGATCGGCAATTGGGACGCGTTTGGTTGCGGAGGTGGGTGAGCGAAAGATCGTGAGAGATGTCTTTCCGGCCAACGGATTCATGGGGCACGGGCCGCCGATCGTTGACCTTGGTATCGGAGACGCCACAATGGTTGATCGGCTTACCATTCGCTGGCCCAGCGGAAGAGAAGAGGTTCTGACTGATCTTTCAGTCGAAAAACCTCTAGAAATCGTGGAAGAAGAAGGCTCCCGCCCGTAAACACGTCCTGTGTTAGGGCGTAGCGTCGCGAAGGATCGCGCTCAGCTTTCGTCGTGGATGGCCCCCGCTGAACATACCGTCCAAATTCGGTCACAATACGGCGGAACATTCTTGCCATTTCGCGTTCGAAGCGGGGTCACAGTTGTCGACGCAAGCATCACCCGCAGTTCCTCGCCACGTTGTCATCATTGGCGGCGGATTCGGCGGTTTAGAAACTGCCAAACGTCTTCGCAAGGCGGACGTCCAAGTGACGTTGGTCGATCGCCGTAATTTCCACCTCTTCCAACCACTACTGTACCAGGTGGCAACCGGAGGACTGTCGCCCGCCAACATCGCGACACCGCTTCGCTCCATTCTTCGCCGGCAAGCCAACTGCGAAGTCCTGCTGGCCGAGGTGACCGATTTCGACATTCAGGGCAAGCGGTTGATCTTGGCGGATGGCGAACTCGCATACGACAAACTCGTTGTCGCTGCGGGAGCAACCCATAGCTACTTCGGTAACGATGAATGGGAGAAATTTGCTCCTGGCCTTAAAACGATTCAGGATGCCACCACGATTCGGCGGCAAGTCTTCCTTGCGTTCGAGGCGGCTGAACGCGAACGTGACGCAAAGGTCCGAGAACGGATGATGACCTTCGTTGTCGTGGGTGGTGGGCCGACGGGTGTTGAACTGGCAGGCGCGCTTTCCGAAATCGCCCGCCACACGCTCAAGCACGACTTTCGCCACATCCGTCCCGCCGACGCAAGAATCCTGATCGTCGAAGCGGCACCCCATGTGCTTGCCCATTATCCCGAAGACCTTTGCAATCGCGCCGCCGAAAAGATTCGCTCTCTGGGGATCGAAGTTCACACCAAAACAAAAGTGACCGATATCACCGAAGACCATGTTCGACTGATCTCCGGCGGCCAAGAAAAGGTCATCCCAACGCAGACCGTGCTTTGGGCCGCGGGAGTCCATGGCAATCCGCTGGGGCAGAAACTTGCCGATGCTTGCGGATTGACAACGGATCGCGCGGGACGAATCGGCGTGACGGATCGCTTGAACGTCTCTGGCCAAGACGACATTTTTGTGATCGGAGACCTTGCCGACTGCACCGACGGTGACGGCGTTCGGATGCCTGGTCTAGCGCCCGTCGCCATCCAACAAGGTCAATATCTTGCGAAGCGTTTCCAGGCCAGCATTTCGGGTCGCGAATTCCCAGACAAGTTTGTCTATCGCGATCGCGGCACGATGGCGACGATCGGCCGGGCCAAGGCAGTCGCCCAGATCGGTAAACGCGAGATGGTCGGATTCTTCGCTTGGGTGATGTGGCTGGTGATTCACTTGATGCAAATCGTCCAGTTCCAGAACCGATTGCTGATCCTATTTCAGTGGGGCTGGAATTACATCACCTTCAATCGAAGCGCACGAATCATCACCGGCGAAGATCGTGTCATCCTGGTCCACGATTCCCCCGTGAGAGGTGACGATACGGCACCAGGTGACCACATGTACCAAAGCGACGAGACAGGACAAGGCGATTCCCCGCCAGCCGACGTAGGCACTCACGAGGGACAAGCGTGACCACCCCGAACCGTTTCCCTCTTCGTCGAAGTCGCCGCTCCCTGAGCACCAACTCAACCATTTCGCGGGCTCTACAATACCGATGAACGAGTCAAGGAAGAACAGCGGGAACGCCAGTTCAAAGCCGGACGATCACTCGTCGAATGCGGACGGCGCATTGCCCGACGACGAGTCTCACGTTGAAGAGGAGGTTGGCGACGAGTCGCCCACCGCATCGCGACTTCAACGCGTGGAAGAACTGTGGGGGACCTATGCACCAGTCCTACGTCCCTGCCTGATGCTGGTCGTCTTCTTCTCGGCGTTATGGCTGCTGCATCACGAATTCAAGTCGATGCGGTACTCGGACGTCGTGGCGAGCTTCGAGGCCTTATCGACCAAATCAATTCTGGCGGCAATTCTGTTCACCGCCGCCAATTTCGTCGTGATGATCGGTTACGACTGGTTCGGCGTCCGCTTGGTCAATCATCCGATCAGCACCAAGCAGGTCGCGACCGCCTCACTGCTCTCGTACGCGTTTAGCAATTCTCTCGGCGTCTTTCTTGGCGGGGCTCCTGTCCGCGCACGACTGTACTCATCGTGGGGCATGTCCTCGAGCGAAATCGTTCGATTGGTACTGCTGATCGGTGCGGCGTTTTGGCTCGGACTGTTTTCCCTGGCAGGCACGCTGTTCGTCTTCGCGCCATTTGACATACCAGATCAGCTGCACGTGCCCGTGCACACCAGTCGCCCGTTTGGCATCGCTCTTTTGATCGCGGCAACTGTCTTCCTGATCGTCTGCGGTGTACGGAAGTCGCCCATCAAGATATTGAACGTGAATCTTCAACCACCTCCGCTAAAGATCGCGGTGGCACAGATGTTTGTGGCCCAAGCGGACTTCCTATTGGCCGCGTCGACACTCTACGTGTTGTTGCCGAACGACGTTGCAATTGACTTTCTGCCGTTCGTCGCCATCTTCCTGCTAGCGATCTTTATCGCACTGATGAGCCATGTTCCCGGTGGCCTCGGTGTTCTGGAGCTCGTGTTGGTGACGATGCTGCCCGGCGGCTCCCACAATCTTGTCGGCGCGCTGATCGCTTTTCGCATCATTTACTACCTGCTTCCGCTAATGTTGGGAGTCATCGCTGTTTCGATCGTATCGCTACGGGCGAATCGCGAAAAAATCGCAGGCGTCGCCTCCGCTGGCGTGCGATGGGCCAACGTCGTCAGCCCGCCGATCATTACGGGAGCCGTCTTCGTAGCGGGCGTCGTGATGCTGATTTCGGGTGCTCTGCCTGCCTCGACCGGCAGTCTGGAGGCTTTGCGAAAATGGCTGCCACTTTCGCTGGTTGAGATTTCACATTTCCTGGGCAGTGTCATCGGCGCGATCCTGATCGTGTTGTCGCGAGGCCTTCAGCGACGCATCGACGCCGCATGGTGGCTGACCTTGATCATGCTTGCCTGCGGTGTCTTGGTATCGATCCTGAAGGGCCTGGACTACAAACAAGCCGTATTCCTTGGGCTGATGTTTTTGGCGTTGCTGCCGTGCAAGCAATACTTCTTTCGCCACGGCCGGCTGCTTGCCGCTTCCTGGAGTCTTCGTTGGCTAACGGCAATTGCGATGACGGCCGGATTGATTGTCTGGGTCATCCTTTTTTCCTATCGACACGTCGAGTATTCGAACGACCTGTGGTGGAACTTCACCTACGACTCAAGTGCGCCGAGGGCGTTGCGTGCGGCCGTCGGTGGCGCAACGGTGCTCGGAATCGCATTCTTGATGCGGTTGCTTCGGACTACGATCGATGTTCCGCCGCCCCCTTCGGAAGACGAAATCGAACAGGTGGAGACAATCGTATCGGCGGATGAAAGCACCAGCGCCAACCTGGCATTGCTGGGCGATAAACGATTTATCTTCAGTAGTGAACACGATGCGTTTGTGATGTTTGGTAGCGAAGGCAACAGCTGGATTGCGATGGGGGACCCGGTCGGACCTGCCGCCGGTGCCGATGACGCTGCGTGGCGATTTCGAGAAGCCTGTGACGCACAAGGCGTATGGCCAGTCTTTTACCAAGTCGATGAATCGTCGCTCTCAAGGTACATCGAGATGGGCCTCTCGATGTTGAAACTTGGAGAAGAGGCGAAGGTACGTCTCACAGATTTCTCGCTCAAAACCTGCTCGCGAAATGTTCGCCGCAACACCAAAAAATCACTCGAGTCAGGATTGAGTTTCGAGATCATCCCAAAAGCTGATGTGCCCGAATGGATGCCACAGTTAAAAGCGATCTCCGATGCTTGGTTAGGTGAAAAGTCAGCTGCAGAAAAAGGATTCTCGCTAGGCTTCTTCGACGAAACCTATTTATTGCACTACGACATGGCGATCGTCAGACAAGACGATCGCCCCATCGCGTTTGCAAACCTCTGGCAGGGTGGAACCGGTGACGAACTTTCCATCGACCTCATGCGTCATCCGCCCGACGCTCCCCGAGGCGTGATGGAGTTTCTGTTTGTGCAACTCATGCTGTGGGGGCACGACCAAGGTTATCAGTGGTTCAGCCTAGGGATGGCGCCTCTCTCGGGTGTCGATTCCCATCGACTCGGCCCAGCATGGAATCGCGTCTCCAGCTTGGTGTATCGACACGGGGAACACTTCTATAACTTCCAAGGGTTGCGAGCTTACAAGAGCAAGTTTCATCCCGAATGGTTCCCGAAGTACCTCGCTTCTCCGGGCGGTATGGCAACGCCCCAAGTCTTGACGAATGTTTCGACGTTGATCGCCGGCGGCCTCGTTCGCATTGTCAAACATTGATCGCTTTCCCCTGATGCCGTCTCGCAAACGGGGACTTCGAGGACATCGAGGACTTCAACGTCATGCCGACCTAGGAACCGGAAGGTCGCGCGGGACGGGCGTGAACGAAGCCCCATGAGGCCAAGCACATTCCGAGAGGGAATGCCACGAGGTGTGCGATGTCAGCTGAGACCACGCTAGGATCCTCTGGCAAACGCCCGATGGAGTACATCAACCTTGCCGCCAGGACGGTTTCAATGCCGATAAAAATTGGCACACGTGCCGACTTCGACAGCAATGCCAAGATCGCACCAAGGCACCCGTAGTATCCTGCCGAAGGACCGATGTCACGACTCTCGGATAGTTGAATCGCCCAGTCCGTTTGAAGGGAAACGCTAACGCCAAGCACCAGTAGCGAGAGAGCTACCAATACCGCGAGGTGCGACGTAAAAAAGAGCTTAACCGTTTGCCACGTTCCAAACCTCGCCTCGGCGATGCCAAGCGAGAACGCGAGCATGAGCGCCGACGCCAGGAATTTCCACTCGCCCGCGGTGAGCAACAAACTCGTCAATAAGCGGTGCCATTGCAAGTCCAACAGGTTCGTCGGTGCGAACCCTAACGCCTCCCGCCACGCCTTCGGAAGCGGCCTCCAATAAGAATCGCTGGCGACTGCAACCACAATCAATGTGATCGAAGCGCAGAGCGTGAACTTGAATCGACTCAATGAAGCCACCGATAGAATCTCCTCGCAAGGCTCTGCTGAGGCCTGAACGACAACGTCCTCTCGTAGCCTTGACGGCGCCAATATAGCAATCTCCCCAGCGGCTGACTCCAGCAGCTACGCCAACGCTCGACGGGGATTCCGGTACGACTTGGTGCATTGGCGACGTCCCCTATCGAACTTCACAGGCTCACCGATTCGCGTCAGATGGTACAACGTGAGCATCAACGTACACCTGCGACATGGACATCACTCATGAACTTTCCCAACTCGCTTGAGATTTCGCGACGCGTTTTCGTCGCGTTGCTCGGCGTTTGCTGTTTCCATTTCGCATCATCCGATCACGTGCAAGCGGACGAACGTCCCAACGTGTTGATGATCGCAATCGACGACCTCAACGACTGGGTCGGTTGCCTGGACGGACATCCTCAGGCGAGCACGCCCAACATTGATCGATTGAGCCGACGAGGCGTGCTGTTTTCGAATGCTCATTGCCAAGCCCCGATCTGCAATCCGTCCCGAACAAGCCTGATGCTGGGAAAGCGTCCTAGCACGACCGGGATCTATCTCAATTCACCTTGGTTTCGCGATACGACCGCGAACGCCTCGAACATCACGTTGCCTGAGTACTTTGCCCAACAAGGCTATGAAACGCTGACAACGGGCAAGATTTATCATGGGTCACGAGTCGACCCAAAATCGTTTCAGACGGTTGGACCGCGACCCGGACAACGTTTGAAGCAGGATGAACAACTCGTCCAGGGCATCGGGGCCAAGAGCAAGCTCTGGGACTTTGGAGCGCAACAGTACCCCGAAGATCAGTTCGGCGACGCGATCACTGCGACCTGGGCAGTTGATCAAATCAACAGCGATCACGAGCGCCCATTCTTTTTAGCAGCAGGCTTCTATCGCCCTCATGTCCCCTTTTACGCGCCCCAGCGATTCTTTGACTCGCGTCCCCTCGCCGATGTCATGCTACCGGACGTCAATGACGACGACCGCAGCGATTTGCCCGAAGCGGCCATTGAACTGGTCGACAACAAAACTCCACCGTCCCATCAATGGTTCGTCACATCGGGGCAGTGGCAACCGGCCGTTCAATCCTACATGGCGTCGGTCAGCTTCACCGATGCCCAAGTGGGTCGTCTGCTCGACGCACTCGACAACAGCCCACATCGAAACAACACGATCATCGTGCTGTTCTCGGATCACGGATTTCATTTGGGCGAAAAGCAGCGTTGGGCGAAGCAATCGCTCTGGGAACGCTCGACACGAGTTCCGCTAATCGTCTGCGTCCCCAAAGGACTTCAGGGCGTTCGTAGCACGCGTCCGGTCGAGTTGCTAAGCCTGTACCCAACTCTGCTGGAGCTTTGCGGTCTACCATCGAAAGATGGCCTGGAGGGTGTCAGCCTCACGCCCCTGCTATCCGAGCCGGATGCAAAATGGAATCACGCCGCGATCACAACGTACCAAGCGAACAATCATGCCGTCCGGTCAGACCGCTATCGATACATTCGCTACGCCGACGGAAGCGAAGAGCTATACGATCACGAATCTGATCCTCGCGAGTGGAACAACTTGGCGGGCAATTCCGAATTTGAAGCAATCAAACGGCAGCACGCTGAGTGGATTCCCGACGTCAATGTGCCTGCCGCTCAGGGCAAGCGTTCTGCCGCCAAATCGAAGGGAGCGCGTCAGCGAAAGTCAGGCCGAAACCGCTCGGCAAAGGAGTCCTCACGGCGCCAGTAAAACTCACGGCGTCAGTAAAACTCACTGCGCCGACCATCCACTAGGGACTCGCGATCGCTTTACTCGCTTCACCGCGACCGCGTGTCCGAACCATTCCCTCACTGCTAAGGACGACTTCGCGTGGGTGGGCCGCCGCGAGATCTTCCTCGGGAACGCGATGGGGAACCTGCACCTCGTCCCTGCGAGCCACCGTGATCGACCTCTCCGTCGCCATCCCGATCTTCGCCGTAGGGAACCGCGCCCTCGAAGTAGATGCCTTGCGATCTGCCCTTCGCGACGTGCTGGGAATACTCTTTCTTTTCGGTGGTCCGTGCAAAACGCTGGTTCGCGTCTTGCATCGCCGCGATGATTTCGGGCGTCGTCGCATCCAGTGAAAGTTGATTGAGTGTCGTGCCTGTCATCCCAAATTCTCCGGGACGAACCAAGACAATCCCGGGATTGGTTTTGACGCCTTGGACTTTTTCCCGCCACTCCCCATCTGATTCAAAATCAAAGTGGAAACGCCCAATGATTCGCTCATCGTTGGACACTGCTTTCAATGATTCTCGCAATTCGCTTTCGCGTCCTTGCGGAGCGTTTACCACCACCAAGACTCTCTGATCCGCCGAAGCCACGTTCAAGGCCTGGCGAAAACTATGGAAGTCTTGAACGATCGCGGCCTTCAAATCTGCCTTTGCAGGGTACCGCATCGCCAACCGCTCCATCTGTTGCGTTGCGGAACCACCACGACCGAGCACTTGCTCCGGCCCTCGACTGGCGCGCGTCAACCATTGCTGGCCATCAGGCTCCAACACACAAAAGGCGCTGTTCTCAAAACGCCCGTCAAGGAAAGTCCTCACGTACTTCTGGTGAGCTTCACTCTCGTAGGAGTCGATGCGGACACAAACGAACTCTCGGGAAATTTCAATGAAATCTTTGGATGCGAACAGACCGTTCTGCGTGGAGGTGTAGCCAGGTCAGAATACGCCTGAGATACCGCGGCATTGAGTCGCCGCCGCCACAAACATGATGGCTCGACCACTACGCTTGGCTTCCTCCGCAGCAGATTCCCAAGTCGTGTACCACGCGATTCCGGGCTCCCCCAGATTAAGCTTGGACGACCCCAAGTCTCCGGGTCTTGGTCCACCGCCGCCACTACCACCACGCTGTCCCCCGGGTCGGGGAGGCTGCGCGGATGAGTCAACCGGCATGGCGGCGCCCATGGCCAACAAGCAGCCGAGCGCGGCAAATCGGGTCAAGATCAATCGAGACACCACAGTAGCGTTCCTCAGAAAAGACGTAGGGTCCAAGACTCTTCATCCTAAACGCTGCCGCGTCTCAAGAATCCACCTGTCACTTTGTGGATTTCTATCGAGGGGTCATCCCGACCTACGCGGAGGTCGCTGCTCGAAATCCTGGATTCGAAAAACAAAGCGAATTCAACAGCTCTGTCGATCAATCCCCCGGAGATGAGGCCGCGAAGTGGAAGCCGCACGCCTGCCTCGACAGCCCTTTTTGCCGGCAGAACAGCAAGCCCGCTCGGCGGCGTTTCAGCCGCCGAACTGACTCAAAGCGAAGACTAATTTCGGTCCAGGTATTTGTTGACGATGTTCAGCAGATACTCCTGACGTCCACTTTGATTGGGGGTCGCGTCACCCTGAGCCAGGATCATCGCTTCCAGTTCAGCAAATGACGATTCGCCAGCCTCGATCTTCTTGCCCAGATCGCCGTCCCAGGTGGAGTAACGTGCTGCGAGTGGGTCGCTCAAAGCGTTATCAGCGCGGATCCCGGCTGCCACTCGCAATCCTCGAGCGAATGCATCCATGCTTCCGACATGCGCGTAGAACAGGTCGATCGGCTCGAAGCTTTCGCGTCGAACCTTGGCGTCAAAGTTCACGCCTCCCGGAGTTAAACCGTACTTCAACAGGACCAGCATGATCTGGGTGGTCAGATAGTAATCCGTCGCGAATTGATCGGTGTCCCATCCGAGCAGCAAGTCACCAGTGTTCGCATCAATGCTCCCCAGCGCGCCCTGCATGCCCGCGTACTCAAGCTCGTGCATCATCTCGTGCCCGGCCAACGTGGCATGGTTCGTTTCGATATTCAGCTTGAAATGATCCGTCAGGTCGTACGCTCGCAGAAAGTTCAAGCAGGCGGCTGCATCGGAGTCGTACTGGTGCTTGGTCGGCTCTTTCGGTTTTGGTTCGATCAAGAACTGTCCCGTGAATCCAATCTCTTTCGCATAGTCGACCGCCATGTGGAAAAAGCGTCCAAGGTGATCGAGTTCACGCTTCATGTCGGTGTTGTAGAGGCATTGGTAGCCTTCGCGACCGCCCCAGAAAACGTAGTTCTCACCGCCAAGTTCCTTCGTCACCTCCAAAGCCTTTTTCACTTGAGCGGCGGCATAGGCGTAGACTTCAACGTTGCAGGTGGTGGCCGCACCATGCATGAACCGTGGGTTGCTGAACATGTTGGCCGTTCCCCACAACAACTTGACGCCCGTGCGTTGTTGCTCTTCCTTCAAGACATCGGCAACGGCATCAAGATTCGCGTTGCTTTCCGCGAGTGACGCTCCTTCGGGCGCCACGTCGCGATCGTGGAAGGCATAGAAGGGGGCATCCAACTTCTCGAAGAACTCGAATGCGACCCGAGCTCGATTGCACGCGTTCTCAACCGACTCGCTGCCGTCGTCCCAAGGGCGATGCGC
>JBPCVD010000476.1:0-11838 GCA_051010815.1 Rubripirellula sp. | reverse complement strand
GGATCGTACCCTGAGCAGGCCCTTCGCGAGCTTCGACCAAGACGGCGACTTGATTGGCGCCCTGCTTGCTCTGCAGCAATTCGAAGTCTCCAAGGTTCACTGTCACCACGAACATCGCGTCGGGGGAATCACGATCATCGTCAAAATAGATGGGCGTGCTGATCGCAACTTTCCAGAGCCTCGTGGCGGTACTTGGGAAAGCGGCCGACAAGTGAGTCGTATTGAGAGGCTCCACATCCGAAATCTGAGTCGTATCTTTCGGCAAGTCGGTTCGGCCACCGTGGAAGTACGTGCGGTAGGAGAAGTTCTTTCCCGCACTGTTTTTTTCGCGGCTCACCTGTTGCGTGTAGGCGACTCCCATGATGGTGCCATGCGGGTCGGTGACAAACATCGTTGCGAGACGGGGACGACGCCACATCGGCTCGGGAAGTGTGTAGCGATTCAAGCGTTGTTGAAGTACGCGATCGAGTCGCAACCTGGCGGGAGAGTCCAGCAGTTCGTCTCGTGCATCCGACGATTGGTGAGTGGCGATCGGGGTGTCAAGTGTCACAATGTTCTGAAGCGCATCGGCGACGGTCGGGTCATCCAGCGTTTGTTTCAGTTGATCCAGGAACTCCGGGCGACTCGCTTCCTCGCGTGTGACCTGGAAGTATCGTTCAATTTCGCTCTCGAGCGTACGGGCCGCAAAGGACGCCGCAAGTTCGTTACTTCCGAAGGCTTCGGTCCGCAATGCCAGAAGCGTACTGTCACGCGCACGCTTGATGCTTCTTGCACCGAAGAAGCAGGTCGCAAACAAGACCAGCAGTGGCCCGACAATGCCGAGCAGCATCAGCGGACGACGCGCTCGATTGACATCGCGTCGGTTGAGGTCCTGGAGTATCTGTTGAACGTTTTCGTAGCGATTCTCTGGAGCGACCGAAAGGCACTTCGAAACGATTCGCCCTAGCGCGCGGTCGACATCGCCACGCTGTAGATGACCTTCGGGCGGCGGGCTCGATGCGATCGATTCGCGATAGCGTTCCAAACGTTTTTTCAACGATCCCGCGGTGTCGAGTTGTTCGACAATCTTGTCCTCGCGGTAGGGCGGTTTGCCGGTCAGTAATCGATAAATGATCGCCCCGACCGCGTACACGTCCCAGCTTGCGTCTGGAGTCGAGTTCAAGTCAGCCTGCTCGGGCGCCATGTAGAACAGCGTGCCCAAGGCCGGGGTTTGGTCGTTCGAGAGACGGCTCTGGCCAAAGTCGGCCAAACGGGGTTCGTTGTCGTCGCCAAGCAAAATATTCGCAGGCTTTAAATCACAATGCAAAACGCCCTTGGCATGACAATGATTCAGCCCCGTGCAAATCTTGCGAAACATTTCGACGGCTTCGTTGACCGGCAAATGTGGTTGCGATTGCAGCAGGTCTTCGAGCGATCCACCACGAACGAGTTCCATCACGTAGTAGGGTGGGTCAGCATCCCATCCGACTTCCAAAACCTGCACCACATATCGATCGGCCGACATTTGGACTAAGTTCTTGACTTCGCGGCTGAGCAACGACCAATTGACGCCGCCACGATGAAGGTAGAACTTGACCGCAACATCTCGTCCAGTGTTAAGGTCACGGCCGACCCAAACTTGCCCGAAAGCGCCCGCGCCGAGAAACTGGTTGAGCCGATAACCGGGCACGTCTGCCGGCGGCGTGGTGGCTTCCATCGACAGCTTCTTGCTCGTCGATTGACCACCGGCGGTTTGGTATTCGGTTGGGTCGTTGTTCACGCCTGACGCCGATCCGTGGATTGAATGTTTGCCGCTATTCCGTACTGCACATATGAGCCCGCGAAACCAAGTCGAAGCTTCGATCTCCCGCATTGTACCCGAACTCCGCAGGTTGGCAGTGCTGGGAAAGTCATCAGTGCAATGCGAGCTGGCTAGGATCGGAAAGCTGGTAATGCTTAGCGTTCTGGTTGGAGGTTCATCATTGGTCGCGCAGGAAGCCTCTGATACGCCGCCCCTGGACGGTCGTGACGGACGCGCCTTGTTGCTCAAGAATTTCAGGCCCGAAAGTCAGTTGCAGGTGGCCGAGCATCTGCGAACCAAAGCTGCATTCCCTGTTGTCGATGTGCACACACACTTTCATTACAAGTTGCGCAGTAGCGAACAGGCCCTTGACGATTTTGTTTCCGTAATGAATCGAAACAACATCGCGGTCTGCGCCTCGTTGGATGGGAACCTTGACGGACAACTCGACGAGCACATGCGTTATTTGTGGACGAAGTATCGAGATCGGTTCGTTATTTACGCCAATGTCGACTGGCGCGGCGATGGCGACAAGCAAGACCACTCGACTTGGGCGTGTCACCGAACGGGTTTCGCAGAACGTACCGTCGAGCAGTTGCAAGTTGCCGTGCAACGAGGCGTCAGTGGCTTGAAGGTTTTTAAACGCTATGGGCTGGGTTATCGAAATCCAGATGGTTCTTTGATCGAGATCGATGATCCGAGATTCGATCCAATTTGGGACTCGTGCGGAAAGCTCGGGATCCCCATCATTATCCATACTGCCGATCCCGCCGCCTTCTTTGATCCGATCGATGAGACGAATGAACGATGGGAGGAGTTGAGCCGCCATCCCGATTGGAGTTTTCACGGTGACGACTTTCCGAGTCGCCGCGAACTGTTGGATGCGCGGAATCGAATGATTGCCAAGCATCCCCAAACGCAATTCATCGGCGCGCATGTCGGCAATAGTTCTGAAGACCTGGAAACGGTTGCTCGCTGGCTCGAAGAATATCCAAACCTGTGGGTAGAAACCGCTTCCCGTATCTCTGAATTAGGACGCCAGCCGATCACCGCCCGAAGATTCTTGATTCGATACGCCGACCGCGTACTGTTTGGTACTGACGGCCCCTGGCCCGAAGCCCGGCTGAAAATCAATTGGCGGTTCTTCGAGACGCGTGACGAGTCATTTGCCTACAGTGAAAAGTCGCCGCCGCCTCAGGGATTTTGGCAGATTCATGGGGTCCATCTACCTCGCCAAGTGCTTCGGAAACTCTATTTCGAGAATGCGTCGCGTTTGATTCCTGGTGTCGAGGAGCGGCTGGAAAAGTATCAAGCGATGGAGGTTGGGGCGCAGAAGAGTCGCGAAGGAGCCAGTGTGGAACGCGAAGGAGCCAGTGTGGATCGCGAAGGAGCCAGAGCAGATCGCGAAGGAGCCAGAGCAGATCGCGAAGGAGCCAGTGTGGAACGCGAAGAAGCCACTGTGGAACGTTCGGGACCTATCGTTAGCTCACCCTCGAAAACCGTAGTAAACGCCGTGGAATGTGAATCGCAAGCGAGCCCAAGGAAGCAACCATGACTCAGCCAACGTTTGCGATGCTGTGTTGTGCCTGTGGCGCTGAGCAGGTCGTCAAGGAAGAAATTGCGGAAGCGGGTTGGCGACTTGCCTTCTCACGCCCCGGCTTTGTTACTGCCAAACATGATGATCTGGCGCCGATTCCGACGGGTACCTTTATTCGCACCGCGGCGAAGTCCATTGGGCAGATGCGGGCGACGGACGCGGCATTGCAAGTCGATGCTTTGATGAAGCAGTTAGACGCCTTTGATTCGACGGGACGCGCGTTTGATCAGCTGCATGTTTGGCCGAAGGACCGCGCGCCGATTGGTCGCTTCGGTTTCGAGCCGGGCGTCGATGAAGTTTCGGCGGCGGTGGCCAACGAAATTTTTCGCGGCATCTCGGAGCCGTGGTTGAAGTGCGATTCCCCGAACCAAATCGCTCAGCCAGGCGACCGCGTGCTCGACGTGGTATTGGTTGAGCCCGCGCATTGGTTTATCGGAACCCACGACGCGACGACTTGGCCAACCAGGTGGCCCGGGGCCGTGCAACCGATTCTTCCTAAGTACGAGCCTGTGTCGCGTGCGTACTACAAGGCTGCTGAAGCAATCACCTGGAGCGGTTTTGATATGCAGCCGGGTGACCTTGCCGTCGAAATCGGAAGCGCACCCGGTGGCGCTTGCGGTCGCCTATTGGAGCTCGGTATGCGAGTCATGGGCATCGACCCAGCCGAAATGGATCCGCGAATCGACAAGCATCCCAAATTTCAGCATGTCCGTGCCCGCGGTGGCGATCTGCCCCGACGCCAGTTCCGCGGAGCCAAATGGCTGTTGGTCGATTCCAACGTGAAGCCGGAAAAGACATTGACGACGATTCAAAACATCGTGACTCATCGCCACAGCGATTTGCGTGGATTGCTGATCACGCTAAAAATCGGCGACTACAACGCAGCCGACTTGATCGACGGCTGGTTCGATACGATCGTGAGCTGGAATCCGTCCGAAGTGCGAGTTCGTCAGCTTGCTCGCAACCGGTGTGAGGTTTGCTTTGCCGTCAGCATGCGGTAGACGCGGAGAGATCGATCTAGCCTACGAGACATGCAGATTCAAGTTGGTCACCGATGCGAAGATGCGCTGTTCAGCCGGTCGGCTAACGCTTATCTCCATAATCCAGCCCGCGAAACGGGCTGAATCGAGATGTTCTGACCCTGTGGTAAGCGGGAAATCACCTTGTTTGAAAGGAGATTAGGTCCATTAGAGTTGCGAAGACTCAAAGGTGTTGCCCTGATCGGGATCACCAGTTTCTAGACCTTTCATGAACCAACGCACTCGCTGCTCACTCGTGCCGTGCGTGAATGATTCCTGGTTCGCGTAACCTCCAGAACGCTTTTGCAAGGTGTCGTCCCCAATCGCGGCGGCCGCGCGAAGTCCCTCTTCAATGTCACCCTCTTCCAGAATGTTTTTTTGACGCTGTGCATGGTGGAACATCACGCCGGCATAAAAGTCTGCCTGCAATTCAAGCATGACGGAATACTTGTTGTATTCGGCTGCCGGGACACGACGACGAATTTGATCCAGTTCCGACGTCTTGCCCAGAAGGTTTTGAACGTGGTGTCCGACTTCATGCGCCACCACGTAGGCTTGTGCGAAGTCGCCCGGCGCCCCCAATTCGCGATCGAGTTGGTCAAAAAATGCGGTGTCGAGATAAACTTTGCGATCGGCGGGGCAATAGAAAGGGCCGGCCGCGGAGCTGGCCAAACCGCATCCTGACTGGGTTTGTTGAGTGAAGAGCTCCAGTTTCGGTTCTTCGTATCGAAGTCCGCTCTGTTCAAAAAGACGATTCCAAACATCTTCGGAGTCAGCCAGAACCGTGCCGACAAATTCTCCTCGTTCGACGTCGCGTTCCGAGAGTTCTCCTTGCTGCGGCGCGCCGCCCTGCCCCGCTCGGGCTCGCTGAGCTTGCTGCTGCTGAGCCTGCATCAAGGGTTTCGGGTCTCCGCCGAGAAGCATCACAACGATAGCTATGATGACCATGAATATTCCGCCACCCACAACGGTCTTTCCCGCCGACCCGCGTCGGTCTTCCACATTGTCACTTTGACGACGACCTTGCCACTTCATCTCGTTCGCTCCACAAGTTTCCCGTGAGTCTTGTTGCCCATGCGTCACAAAACCAATGCGCACAGACGATCCGTTGGACGGCAGCCCAACAATAACCCTGATCTTCCCCTCCTTTTTAAGAATCCGCGGAGAGATTCGCTACCGGTTGCGGAGATTCGCGTGGGTAAATGCCAGCAATTTGCGGATGTCGAGTGATTTGGTGTGCTTTCAGATCAATCTTGCGTTGATCGTGGGGGCCCGCCTAGTCTGCTGGCGGATCTTTGGACCCCTTACGTTCCCTCGACTCAATGAATTGCCATGGACGGCTCCATCCGCTCGCATACACGCATCGCCACAACCCTGTTGGCGATCGCCGCGTTGACTACTTCATTTGCCAGCCCATCACAGGCCGACGAGGCGCAGTGGATCTGGCATGGCGGCGGCAGCCTGAATACGCCCGTCCCGGAAGGCGAGACCTGCCTTTTCCGGAAACCG
Organism: Rubripirellula sp.; assembly: GCA_051010815.1. GTDB lineage: Bacteria > Planctomycetota > Planctomycetia > Pirellulales > Pirellulaceae > Rubripirellula. The sequence goes on along the minus strand of JBPCVD010000476.1, from coordinate 5,933 downwards.
ATCAATTTACGTGTCGAGGCCGTGGGGCGAGTCGAGATCGCGGCTGACGATCAATACGAGTTATTCGTCAACGGAACCGCTGTTGGCAAAGGCAACTCTTCCCGGCAAATGGAAGAGTATGACATTTCGGACTATCTCGAGATTGGCCGCAACGTGATTGCCGTACGTGTCGTCAATACGCATGGTTCAACGGCCGCTCTGGCGGCTCGCGTTTCGATCCGTCCTCGAGACCAAGACAAGTGGTTCACGTTCAGCAGCAGCCCCTCGTGGCGCGCCAGCACAGAAAATAGCCCGATGTGGGAAACCGTGTTGTTCAATGATCGTCTCTGGGGATCAGCGACCGCCTACGGCAAACTTGGGGATACCGTGCCATGGGATCGCGACGTTGATGTCATCGCGGAAAAGCAAACTGAACAACGAGAGCGTTTTCAAATTCAGAAAGGGTTCGGCGTTCAACGCGTCTTGAGTGACGAGCAGGTCGGATCGGTCATCGCGATGACATTCAACGAATTTGGCCACATCATCGTTTCGCAGGAAGGCGGACCGCTGCTGTTGGTGTTCGATAAAGACAACGACGGTATCCCGGAGAAGGTCCGTACCTACTGCGACAAAGTGACTTCCTGTCAGGGGATTCTGGCCCTCAATGGTGAAGTCTTCGTGACCGGAGATGGGCCGGAAGGTTCCGCGCTGTATCGCCTGACCGACGCCGACCGAAATGGCTCGCTCGAGAAGGTTAAAGCGATCGTCAAATTCAAAGGGAACGCCGGAGAGCATGGGCCACACGGCTTGCGACTCGGACCGGACGGAATGATCTACGTTTCGGTTGGAAGCCACAGCAGCTACGAGGGCAAGGGTGGCGCTGGTGAGACGCTCCGAGACTCCTACGAGGGTGACTTGTTGCCTCGCTATGAAGATCCAGCAGGGCATGGCTTGGGCGTCAAAGCACCCGGCGGCACTGTGATTCGAACCAATGCCGACGGTACGATCGTCGAACGCGTCGCGGGTGGCATTCGCAACGCCTATGACTTAGTGTTCCATCCGAGCGGTGGGCTCTTCGTGCACGATGCGGACATGGAAGCTGATGTCGACACTGCCTGGTATCGCCCGACTGCATTGTTTGACGTCACCGAAGCGGGTGAGTTCGGTTGGCGAACAGGTTGGGCAAAGTGGCCTGAGCACTATTACGATCGGTTGCCTAATTTGCTGGACACCGGCAAAGGCAGTCCCACGGGGGCAGTCTGTTACGAACACTACATGTTCCCCGTTCGCTATCACAACACGCTGTTCCTAGCCGATTGGTCCGAGGGACGCATCCTGAATGTACGACTCAAGCCCCGGGGTTCGGGCTACATCGCTGACAGCGAAGTCTTCCTCAAAGGTCAGCCACTGAATGTGACCGATTTGGATATCGGTCCTGACGGGGGGATGTACTTCTGCACGGGTGGTCGCGGGACTGCGGGTGGCGTCTATCGAGTCGTCTACAAAGGTCAGATCCCGGAACGCATGAAGAATCTTGGAAGTGGCGTGGCGGCAGCCATTCGCCAGCCACAACTCGAGTCTGCTTGGGCTCGTCAAGAAATCGCTTCGATCAAGCGTGAGCTTGGCGGCAAGTGGGGCCAACTGGTCGCCGGAGTCGCCTACAGCAATGACAATCCGTCACAGTATCGAATTCGCGCCATGGACCTGATGCAATTGTTCGGTCCAGTTCCAAGTGAAGACTTGGTCTTGGAACTCAGCCAAGCCGCCAACGAAGCCGTTCGCGCAAAGGCAGCTTATATGATGGGGCTTCATCCCGACGAAAAGAGCCAACAACGGCTGGTCGCGATGTTGGATGATCGCGATGCTCGCGTGCAACGCTCGGTCTGCGAAGCAATGCTGCGAAGCGGGATCTTTCCGGAATCGCCTGACTCCCTGTTGCCGATCTTGGGTGACGAAGATCGAACACTAGCGTTCGTGGCCCGACGTGTCCTTGAACGAATGCCAGTCGAATCATGGCGAGACAAGGTGCTCAACCACGAAGATCCACGTGTTGCGATTGTGGGTCTGTTGGCGCTGGTCAATGCCGATCCAACTGAAGAAACGTGCATGACGGTCCTGGGTCGCGCAAGCACGTTGATGACCGAATTCCTTAGCGACGCTGACTTTGTGGATACCCTGCGACTGTGCCAGGTGGCGCTTCATCGCGGAGAGATTGATCCGGAACGTGTGACCGCGTTGCGAGATCAGGTGTCTGAAGAATTCCCCGCTGGTGACAATCGTATGAATCACGAACTGATTCGATTGGCGGCTTACTTGCAGGCGGATGATGTGGCGGAACGTGCCTTGGAGTTCATCAGCAGCGACGACTCTGAGGTCGACCGAACGTTGGTCGCCATGTGTTTGCAGTTCTTGTCGCACAATTGGAACGCCGAGCAGCGTTTTCAGATCTTGAAGTACTACGAGAATGCAGCGAATGAAGCCGAATCCAACTCCCTGTCGATGTACCTGATGAGCGTGACTCGTGATTTCGCCAAGTCGCTCTCCGATGAAGATGTCAAGGCGATTTTGGAACAGGGTGCCGTGTGGCGAAACGCGGCACTGGCTGCGATCTATAAACTGCCACGCCCGATTGATGATTCGACCGCGCAGGTCTTACGCGACCTTGATCGGGAATTGATCGCGAATCCCAGTCCCGGCGACATCGAACGAAGATTGCGTACTGGCATCATCGCCATGTTGGCAACGGCCAGTGACGAAGAGTCGGGTGCCTATCTGCGAGGATTGTGGCGAACCGAACCGGAACGGCGAGCCATCGTTGCGATGGCGTTGGCTCAAGAACCAGAAGGTGACAACTGGGACTACCTGGTTCGCAGTCTGAATGTGCTCGAGGATGAAACCGCAGCCGAGGTCATCAAGGCACTGAAGTCGGTACCCGTCGCCACCGACGATCCGATGGCGATCCGGCAATTGATTTTGCTGGGCATGCGTGCAGAGAAGAAGGAAGTTGGCTTCGAGCATGTCGAGGAACTACTTGAACATTGGACCGGAATGCAGCGACCAGAGAAGGCCGCTAGTTCGATGCGGCCATGGCAAAAATGGTACTCCCGTATGCATCCCGATCGTCCACCAGCAGAGTTGCCTAAGGCTGACGATTCGCGTTGGGATTTCGACCAACTGGTTGACTATCTCGAAAGCGACAAAGGGAAGTTCGGGGATCCCGTCCACGGACGGTCTGCTTTCACAAAGGCGAAGTGCGCCCAATGTCACCAGTTCGGCAACTATGGGGAGGCCATTGGGCCATCCATGTCAGGCATTGCACGCCGCTTCAGCAAGCGAGAAATCCTGGAGTCAATTCTCTACCCTGCTCATGTGGTCAGCGATCAATACGCCAGCAAAAAAGTGCTGACGCTTGATGGTCGCGTGATGACCGGTTTGGTTAGCCAGCGTAACGATCAGTCGATCGAATTGCGGGACGCGAATAATCAGGTCATCATGATTCAAGAGCAGGAGATCGATCAGATTCTTCCGAGCAACAGCAGCATCATGCCAAGTGGCTTGCTGGATGAACTCACGCTTCAGGAGATCAGCGACATGATGGCCTACATGGGAGTGGTTCCACCGCTGGAAGTCGCCACTCGTCCGTAGCGGGTGCTAAAGGTTGTCGCGGATAGCATACGCAAGTCCGCGAACAACTTGTGCGAGGCCTGCGACCATTGAAGCATCCGGGGTTGAAACGGGCGTGGCTATCACGCCCGAGCGGTCGGCAACGGGCGAATCGGAAACAGGCTGCGTGAGAGCGGCAAACCGGATGAGCGAGCCGTTGCGGGTGCATCCTCGTGACTGAGGAGCGGACATCGCCGCTGGCTGCAGTTGGCCGGTTCATGCGGTGATCGTCGTCGCTAAATCAACAGGGATCGAGAATCCACGTTGGATTTCGCCGCTGGACACGAGCATTGAGAGGCGATTTGACCCGTTGTGGGTAGAAAGTCCTCGATCTGGGCAGTTTGCGTCGTCTCTGCGGAATGGCTTCCACTTCCCAAGATTTGACTTGGGCGGCAGAATACTGCGGCGGAGGCGGTTTCTTTCTGTCTATCACGCTGGCCTGCAAATACTTCCCCCAAATTGGGATCGATCGTGGAACGTCGTCTGCTTACGTTCATCGTCGCTTCGACGGCGTTCTTTATCTTCTACTTCACGTTGCGGAGTCTGTTCGTCGAGCCGCAACAAGTGGCGGACCAGCCCCCGGCTGCGGAAGTCCAAGATGGACAGGCTGAAGATCCGGCCACCGGTGACGATGCACCCAAAGTCGACGGTGAGGCCGGCGAGGCTTCGGAGCCCGAATCGACGGACGCTGAATCGACGGACGCTGAGTCATCAGACGCCGAACCGACGGACGCGGAGTCGGACAGCAAGCCGAACGAGTCAGCTCCCGAGCGGCCCGAAAAATCTGAATGGGTCACGCTTGGGTCAATGGACTCGAGCAGTGGCTACTTCATGCTGGTCACCTTGAATAGCAAGGGTGCCGGTGTTGAGCGAATTGAATTGACGGAACGCGACGACAAAGGTGGCTTCAAGTACCGCCGCGTGGACGTTCGTACTGGCTACCTCGGTTACTTTGCTGGGGAGAATTCCAGCGTCTCGGACGGTGTGATCGTCAATGTCGTTGGTCAGGGCACGCCCGCGGCCATTGCTGGCGTTCAAGTGAACGATGTGATTGTGGGAATCAATGGCAGCGCCGTGGCTTCGCGAGAAGATCTCGAAGCACACTTATCAAAAACTGAGCCGGGCCAATCGATTTCGGTTGAGATCACCCGCGGAGGTGCCAGCCAAACTCTGCAGGCGGATTTGACCAATCATCCACTCGATCTGATTCGCTTGGCCAAAGATGGTGGCCCCGATCAGATCGCTGGCAACCTTTCGCGTCTTTCCTGTCTGATGACACTCTCTCAGGTCAATCGAAAGGGGATTGCCGCCGGTGACGTTTCGATGCCTGGCGTGGCCAATCCGATGGAGCTGATTTGGGACTCGACATCGTCTCAGTCGGATACGGCAGCTTCTGCGACCTTCACCGTGGAACTCTCGGACGCGGAAATGGAGTCTGTTGGTGGCGACGCTGTTCGAATCGAACGCAGCTACTCTCTTTCGCCTTCTTCCTACGCGATTGATCTGGGCATCCAGATCGACAACCTCAGTGATGAAGAGCAAGATCTGGCGTTTCGTCTGGAGGGGATGAACGGGGTGACCCTAGAGGGCTGGTGGTACAGCACCAAGATCAGCCCCAATTTCTCCGGGGCAGCCGCACGTGACATCGTTTACAAGACGAGTGCGGATGGTCATGAGTTGATCAGCGGCTTCACTCTGTTGAAGGCGGCTAAGAAAGAGACAGACACGTCCGCAAATCCAGCCTTGCCTCGGTTTGATGTGACGCCGGCCCTCTTCGCCTCCGACGGTGACGGCCGTTCCCGTGACATGAAATACATCGGTGTCGATGCTCAGTACTTCACCGTTGCTTACGTTCCGCCCGAGGGACAAGGTTCGTTCACAACTTTTCGTCGTGCTTCGGCGGGAATCGCTTCCGACCCCTCGTCGGTGCCACGTCACCAAGAACGCGCCGTCAACTCGACGTTCTACTTGAACAGCGATATCGCGACTGTGCCCGCTGGAAAGTCGATGCGGCAGGAACTGCGTTTGTTCGCGGGACCCAAACAGCCAGAATTGCTGGCGACCTACGGCCTGGGCGACTGCATTTACTACGGTTGGTTTTCGTTATTCGCCAAGCTGTTGGCCAGCCTGTTGCACATGCTATCGGCGGTCGGCAACTATGCCTTGGCGATCATCTTGCTGACGGTCTTGGTTCGTGGCTGCATGTTCCCGCTGAGTCGCAAAGCGGCAGTCAACGCGCAGAAAATGCAGGAGTTGGCTCCGGAGCTGAAAAAGATCAACGATCAGTACAA
>JBPCVD010000475.1:0-8117 GCA_051010815.1 Rubripirellula sp. | reverse complement strand
CTTTCATAGCGATCAAATTGAAGCTCACTCCGCCGGCATCGAAGCGCACGGCTTGAATCCCAATGCCGTTCAGGTGATGCAGGAAGCGGGCGTTGATCTCAGTCAACAAACCTCCAAACTCGCCGAGACGCTTGCGGACGTGCCGCTCGACTTGGTCGTGACCGTCTGCGGACACGCCGATGAGAATTGCCCCGCGTTCCTAACCGAGGCCAAGCTCATCCACGTCGGATTTGACGATCCCCCAAAGCTGGCGAAAGAAGCTGCGAACGAAGCAGAAGCCCTCGATGCCTACCGTCGTGTTCGCGATGAGATTCGTGACTTTGTTCGAGATCGCTTACCCAACGAATGGTAATGCGACCGAGTTGCCCCATGCTCCGACCTTCGATGCTTCGCAAACAAATCGATCGCAATCGGCCACGATGACGCTTTCAGCCAACAGCCACCCGTCGGAGATCACGCTCGACATCGGCGGCGAGGGAAGACATGCCGACGCATGGAATCTCAACCCAAGTCACGTGAAGACATTGGGACCGAGCCGAGGCGAACCAATCCCCAACCACATCCCTGGTCGAGCAGAGAAGATTCCGTTTGAATCGAATTCGATCGATCGGATTATCGTTGAGCGTTCCCCATTGCTTCTCGCAACGATTCACGAAATCGCGAGAGTCATCCATGAACAAGGAACGATCACGCTGGTTCACGCTTTGTCGAACGATCACGACCCGCACCAGCTAGCCCGGGCCGTGCTTCCGGGCTCTGTCCGTCAGAGACAGACTCGAATCGGGAATCAAAGGTGTCAGGAGACGGTATTCGCCGTTGGCATGCAACCGAACGATCTTCTGAGTGCTCACATCACTGCAACGGATTCGATCTGAATGATTTGTTTGTCAGGCGCGAAGCGTTTGCAAGAACTTCGCAGCCGGAACACCAAACGTTGAGTCTCCGAGATGTGTTCGAAGCTGTTGGCGGTACCGCCCCCAGCCGCTCAATTCGCTGACCCTCGCATTCGAGGCTTGCAATGACACTCGGTCCCCGACGTACTCACTGACCAAACGCTCGAGACTTTCGGGTTCGATTTTCTCGGCTTCAATCGAGCGGCGCTCCCAATCTTCGAATGTGGTTGCCGCCGACACGTCGCCCCCCTCCGCCGAGGCTTTGCTCGATGCCACGGGGTTACCAGGAGTTCCACGCGGCGGCAGATAGATTGCCCCGGTATAAAAATCGACCACGAAGGCGACGACTCCAGGAACAAAGAACAATGCCAAGCCGAGTCCATCCAGGGCGGCGATCTTCCAATCGATGTCGCGACTATGTGGCTCGTGGATGCGTTCATGATGCAGGATCGTCCCGCAGCCGCCGCACATCATGGCACTCCCGCTCCAACCCAAAATTTGACAGACAAAAGATCGACGGTTCGGTTTCACGTTCACCCTCTGATGGAAAGTGTCCCAGCGTGTCTTGTGAGATATAGACATCAGACTTCTATCGGCGAGAGATCGCGTCCGTCTGAATGGAATCCGGCTAGGAGAATTCGCCGCCGGATCGTCCAGAAACCGGCACGCGACGTGCGTGCGAACGAGCCATTTGCTATCACGTAACGAACGATCATCGAGCTGTCGTCGCAACCTGCAAGATGCGGGGCCAGGTGATGCGCGAAACATCCAGAACACGCGACATGCTTACCCAGCGCTGCACGCAACGCACCGATTCGCTACGCGTCCCGTCGAACGCGATCCTGTTCATCGAGCGCATAAGTCACCAATCGATCCGCAAACGGCTCGAAGGTCTTGATGGGATCACGCATCAACGGCTCGACCAAATAGGACATGCGCAGAACGTCTCCCTGGGTCGAGAAGCCTGGCCCCACTCCACAAAAACCAAGCCCTTCCTTCTCCAACGCCTCGCAGAGACGAGGAGTCATCGAATTCTGCAAAGGAAGTTCGACCACAACGACCTCCATTCGAGAACGCTCGACCAATTCTCGGATCGCGTGCCGAATCGTATGCAAGCTATCGTTAGTCAGTTGGCCTAACCGAATGGTCGCCAAGTGTGCACGTGGATTGACCTGCACAGCAAGCGTTCTCCGATCATCTTCGCGGGTGGTTCCATCCACTTTGCTTGTTGGACGAAGATCGGTCTCGCTCAAGACTTCCAGTGGGCAATTTAGGCTCTCGTAGATTGCGGTCACCATTTCGCGATGGCGGAGAGGGACGAACAATCGCCGTGGCTCTGGCTCGTGGAGCCAATGAAAGTAGAGAATGCAACTCACGCGCTGACTGAGTTCTTTCGCGATTCCGCGAAACAATTCATTCTTTGGCGAAACGGCCAAGCTGACACCGCAAACATGCCCGCCATGGTGTGCATTGGATTGCTGCGTGTAAGTATGAATCGCAACGGAATCGGCATACCAGCCGACAAGCCCCATCGCCTTCGCCTCACTTTCCAATGCCGCTTTCATCTGGTTTAGCAAACCACGACCTCGGTGCCGTGGATCGACCACAGCTTGGCCCACTTCTGCGACCGGGCCGATTTGGTTCCGCTCGAGTGCGCAGTGTCCAGCGACGCTCCCATCTTCACCGATTGCCACCACCGAAAGAACGCGATCCTCTTGATTCGCAGCCGCGATTCGTTCGGGGTAGTAAACATCTTCATTGAAGTAGGTTCCCCCATAGGTTCGGTAGATGAGCTGCGATACTTCCAATGCATCATCAGCGACCATCCTGCGAAACACATACGCCTGTTCGGGCGCAAGCGGAGATTCGTCGGAAACCGGTTGGCCAGCAGAGGAAGATGTGTCCGCGACCGCCGGAGTATTCAACCACTTGATGAAATGCAATGACTTTCCTTGAGAGCCCAAGGCGACCCAGTGCAGTTCGTCGACGACATCCGCTGCTTCGTGCGCGATCACAGCCGCAGCACTTGGATTCGCAAGCTCCGTTTCCAATCGGCTTACATCGACGGGTAAGCCATAATCGCGCACCGTGATTTCAGCTCGCCCCAGCAATTCCGTCATCGTCAGCTTGATCGACCCAACTTCACCGCTGGGGTAGGCGTGCTCAATCGCATGACGAACCGCATGCATCACCAACAATTCCAGTTTGTTGGCAATGGAATCCGAGAACTGAATCTGCTGCAATGTACAACGCACGAACCCTTGGACGCTCGGAAGCGCCCTGGTTTCATTGTTGATCTTCAGTTCTAAACGCACTGCAAGTCACCCCCGAGACTCAGAGCCGAATCCGACTCTTCCTAGTCTATCGAGACGAACGCGGGTCTATTCTTTTCGGGCTCATCCCACGCTAAGCCGAAGGAGACTTGCGTTTACTGCGTTTGGCAGCGACATTCCCTTTCGCGGCAACTTTGCCCTTCGGCGGCTTGGCTGACTTGCCTTTGCCGAATCCGCCACCCGGCTTTCCATTGCGTTTGCCGCGTGGATTGTCATGCTTCCGATCTTTTGGACGGAAATCCCGCCGTCCCGACGAATTCGAGTCGCCCTCACCCTCGCGGGCGATCTGAAGCTGCTTGCCAACAACCCACGTTCGACGCAGGGACTGATAGATTCCGCGTGGCATTCCTTCAGGCAGATCAATCGTGCTGTGGAAGTCGTGGATCGAAATCGGGCCGATGAAATCTCCATCGATCCCTGCTTCATTCGCCACAGCTCCAACGATGTTGCCCGGCTTTACTCCGTCGCGACGACCCACTTCGATGCGATAGCGTTCCATTCCCGCTTCCGGTGGTCCCAACTGACGACCTGGCTTCCGCCCTTTGCGATGTCCATCGGGACGCTCACCTCTTCTCGATCCGTTGGAACCTTCATCCTGGAATCGATCACGACCGTCACGCTGTTCCCGTCGCTCACGCTTGGGCCGATCCTTGGTCAAGAAGGGTCGCCCGTCCTGGTGGATGTGTGCCAAGGCAGCCGCAATCATATCGAGTGACTTGCCCGACTCCGACGCATACAGACTGATCAACTCCTTGAACATCGTCAGGTCTTCGTTGGCAGTCACATCCGTGATGCGTTGTTGGAATCGCTGAATCCGAAGCTGGTTGATGTCGTCTGCGGTCGGCAACTGCATCACGTCGATGCGTTGCTTGGTTGCGCGTTCGATGGTTCGTAATCGGCTTCGCTGTGAATTCGACAGGAAGATAATGGCTTCCCCATCGCGGCCCGCACGACCCGTTCGGCCCACACGGTGGATGTAGGACTCGACATCATGGGGCAAGTCGAAGTTCACGACGTGGCTGACACGGCTGACATCGAGACCTCGAGCCGCGACATCGGTCGCGACCAAAATATCTAACCGCCCCGATTTGAACTGTTCGACGGTGCGTTCTCTTGCAGCCTGAGGCATGTCACCGTTCAACGCCACCGCAGATCGGCCATCACGACACAGACTTTCGGCAACCGAAAGCGTCGCAGCTTTGGTCTTGGTAAAGACGATGATTCCGTCCGTCGCTTCGGCTTCAAGAATCCGTCCCAGTGCATAAACCTTGTCTCGGGGCGCGACGAAAAGGGCACGTTGCCGAATCGAGTCGGCCGTCATCGTCTTTTTCTTGACGGTAATCTTGACCGGGTCATTCAAGTACTGCTCGGCGATCGATTGAATCGGACCCGGCAGCGTCGCAGAAAAGAGAGCAATCTGTCGATCGTTGGGCGTTCGTCCAAGAACGAATTCCACATCTTCGAGGAAACCCATGTTCAGCATTTCGTCCGCCTCGTCGAGGACAAGACAGCTGATCCCACCAAGATCGAGCGTTCCCTGATTGATGTGATCAATCACTCGCCCCGGCGTCCCAACGACGATCTGGGCACCACGCCGTAACTGACGAAGCTGAGGTTCATACGACTGCCCGCCGTAGATCGTGGCGACATTCAGTCCATCCAAACAGGACGCGTAGGTCTCGAAGGAGTTCGCAACCTGAATCGCAAGCTCGCGAGTCGGTGCAAGCACAAGGATCTGTGGGCGACGTTGTCCCAAGTCGATCCGCGACAAGATCGGCAAGGCGAACGCCGCTGTCTTCCCCGTCCCGGTCTGAGACTGGGCAAGCACGTCGCGACCATCCAACATGTGCGGGATAATCTGAGCCTGGACTGGCGTCGGCGTCTGGTAGCCCGACCGCTCAATCGCCTGCTGGACGGGCGCACTTAGCGGGAGATCGGCAAATTTAGGTTCGCGAGACTCCTGCTCTTTAGCTTTCGCGGTTCCTTTTTGAACTGGAGCTTCCTGAACTGGAGCTTCTTGAACTGGAGCTTCCTGAACTGGAGCTTCCTGAACTGGAGCTTCCTGAACTGGAGCTTCCTGAACTGGAGCTTCCTGAACTGGAGCTTCTTGAACTGGAGCTTCTTGAGCTGGAACTTCCGCCGCGACCACGTCGGTCTGTTCACCCGACGCTTCGACAACGATGACGTCCTGGTCATGGTCGCTCAACTGGGCATCGCCGCAAGGGATCACGTCCACCAACGCCTCTTGCTGTGCAACCTCTTGCGAAACGGGATCGTGACACTGAGAGGCAGCATCGATTGCACGAGATTCTGTAAATTCACTAGCCGACATACGGACTTCTTCCGAAGGGTTGCAGTCTTCACAGACCGTGTTCAACCGAAACTCGGCTGAAACGACAGACGTGAAGATTAAGATTGGGACGGACGCTATTACGATGGCTTTTACACCAACAGCGACGTCGCTTCTTTCTCACACCCGGATGCCATGCCGATGGCCTGGCTCGATCGCGTTCATCGACGCGAATGGAAGACTTGTCGCTTGAACCCCTACAGGCGTCACGGTTAGAACTCGTGACCCTCGCGATCACTCAGCACCGGATGGGTGTGTTGAACGCGTGCTCTTCTAGGATTCTGGTGAGGCGGAAGATTACACGAGAACCCTTGATCCCGATAGGGCTTCCTTCGCAGGAATACAAAACTCAGTGCCGCCGCGAGCCCCCTTGGACCTCGATCAAATTGGCCTCGATCCGCCGCGTGCGGTAGCAATCCGGTTGAATCGCATGACGGCGCACCTGACGACACCCCCCTCCCCCGATACGCTCAATGGACGTCCTCGCGCCCCAGTGATCCACTTGAGGCGACTCCCGCGTACCTAACCAAACGTGTTTTAAACGAAGCAGTTGGCCACAACTTCCAACGAAGACCTCCAAGTCGAGACGACCAGCCTCACCAAACGAAGCACCAACCAATCCCCATGTGATCGTGGTAAAAAACCTTCGGTGTGTTGCGATTCCGACCTCCCCAGCCCACCTCGAAGGAAGCGTCTCTCAAAACGGGAAGCCGATGCGGACGAAACCAATGCCTCAACTATGATTCGTGTTGTACTACGTGGGCAAGATTTAATCTGGCGGCTTACTGGCCTCGCCACTGCATCCCCGGCAGTGAGCGTTCCGATGCGGAAACAACCTTCGCTCGAGATCCCTTAGATCGGCTCCGCGCCTCAGAAAAACATGCCCTCCACACGCTGACGCGTCTCACCCTCGACGCATCGATCACGTGCTGAACTGTTCATTGGACTCTCAACGACGCCCATGCCAATCGAAGTCCTCTGCATCGGTCACGCGGCCTACGACCTGAGCTTCTTCGTCGAGGCGTTTCCCGCTGAGAATAGCAAGTGTCAAACCGACGACTTGCTGGCGTCTTGCGGCGGTCCAGCGGCAAATGCGGCGTACCTTCTGTCCAAATGGGATCGCAATTGCGCACTCGCAGGGCTTGTGGGTGAGGATGAGTACGGTCGACGCATCCGCGAATCGCTTCAATCGGTCGGGACGGACGTTTCGCTGCTGGAGCTTCGACCAGGACATGCGACGCCGTTATCCATGATCCTGGTCAACACCGACAATGGCAGTCGAACGATTGTCAATCGCAGCATTTCGAATGCAAGATTTGACGTCGGCCATGAGGCATGGAGAACATTGTCGCCGCGAGTCCTGTTGTTCGATGGGCATGCCTTGGACGCATCACTTGCCGCGATCGACGCTTTCCCTGAAGCGATTTCCATTCTTGACGCAGGATCTTGGCGAGAAGGTACAGCGACTCTTGCTCAGCGTGTCGACATTTTGGCCTCGTCCGAACGGTTCGCATCACAATGCACAAATCGAAACCACCTCTCGAATGAGATCGAACAGCGTCAATGTGTTTCACTGATGCGAGAGAAATTCGACACGACAGTTATCGTCACACTCGGGGAGAGAGGCGCCATCATCGATGACGGTACGGGCTTCGTTCACCAGCCTGCCTTCGCGGTGGATGCTGTCGACACCACTGCTGCGGGTGACATTTTCCATGGAGCACTGGCGTACTGCGTCGCGGATTGTCTACCGTTGTTGCAGAGCGTCAGATTTGCATCGATGGCAGCCGCACTCTCCGTGCAGAAACGAGGCGGGCGGTGTTCGATCCCCGATTTGTCGCAAGTCCAGCTCGCACTGCGGAAAGCTTAGAAATTCGCTGGCCGGATTGTCCTGATGCGAAATCGATCGCTCGCCTATAGTGTTGAAATGAATCTTCCTATCGGACCCAACGGATCAGATCCAACCGATCCCCCGGATCTTCATTCGCAACAACTCGAATCGACGGCCTACCACGAAGCAGGTCATGCGGTGATGGCGCTTTCGCTTGGGAGAGAAGTCCACCGAGTTACCATTGAGCCGGGAAAGTCTCAATTCGGCGAGGTACGGCTGGGCACATGCCAGTTGGGGAAAGGCCGCTCGAAATCCAGCAAGGATACGATCGAGGACGAGGTCTTGATTCTGTTGGCTGGCATGGTCGCAGAGGCGAGGTTTACGGGTGAGTATTGCCATCAAGGCGCTCGGCAAGATATTCGCATGGCTGCCCGACTCTTACAAACACGTGCCGGTTCAGAAAGACAGCTCGAACGTCTACAACGCAGGTTGCTCAACAAAACCGAGCACGTTCTTCACGAGGACGCTCATGTGTCGGCAATCGAATGGATCGCTTCAGAGTTGATGCAACGGCAGACCGTGAGCGGCAGAACCGTTCGGCACTATTTTAAACAAGCCATGCAACAATCATCGAATCAGTGACCATGCCGCAAAAGAATGAACTTCTTGATGTCGACTTGATTGCGAATCAACTCGCTGCGGAGCTGAAC
>JBPCVD010000474.1:0-3445 GCA_051010815.1 Rubripirellula sp. | reverse complement strand
TGGGTGCTCACAACATGGTCACCGCGATGGGCATCAATCGCCTCGATTTGTTGGCGTGGTTCAATGGAGTGCTCTTGGAATACAGCGTCTGTTTCTTCGTCGCACTCGCGTTGAAACCCTTCGTGCTGGTCTGGTCGGGACGTGCATCCGGACGACCGACGTTCGGGCTATCCGATGCAATGTGGCTGACCTTTGCTGCGGCCATGCTGCTGGTTGCATGGAGCCGCTTTGAACCGCCAGCGGGATTCTTCTGGCCACTGACCCGTTACATTTCGACCGCGTTGCTGGCTGCGTCGATCATCATCGTCGCGTCATGCAAGCGTCGAGCGTGGGGCATTGCGATTCTATTGCTCGCATCGATCTCACAGTACGTCGCGATTCAGAAGATGAAGACCCCCGCCTATGACCTCCTTCCCGGCGGCATGTCCTCACTCGAAATTCAGGATCCGTTCCGCTTTGATTGTGCAGATCGGGTGACGGCTCACCGCTAATTCAGAATCCGTCACTTGATTTGCGACTCATGATGATCACGCCCCTGCAAACGCGGTGGCAAGAATGGTCGCGCGAATTCTTTGCAGGTTTCGATCGCCGACGACGCCAATCATCTTGACGTCCAGCACCTTAATGACGCGTTAGAAGCACTAACCGTTGTTTCGAGGCTCGGAACCGGGTGAATGTCTCCATCATCACGGGGCGAGTTCGAAGACGACGACGCCCGAGAATCAATTACGGGTTCTTCCCTAAAAAGAATGCACCTCCTGTGCGTGAATCTCGCCAACTCTGATGGCGCTTCGAAGAGCCGAACGCACCGACCCTCGCAAACCCTGTGCTTAGCGAGCCAGAAAGACCTTTGCCTGCGTTCCCTAAGCAAACGTCAGATGTTGTGGGAGGCCCGTCGTTGAGTCGTGTAACGCTCGAAATCGCAGATACAACGCCGGACCCGTGCGACCCGAATACCCGATTCCTTTTACGATTTGGAAAACGTAATGATTAGCCTATCCATTATTTTACTTGCTTCCGTTGCCACCCTGATTGGTTGGGCCTGGATCACGTGCGCTGCCGGTCGAGACAGCTTGCCTTGGGGTCTCGTTTGCTTCTTCCTCGGTCCCCTTTGTCTCGCATACCCGATTTTTTCTGACCGGCTTCGAGAGCTTGTGTTCCCTTGGGTCTTGTTGGCTTCCGGGCTTGCGATGATGTTCATTCTACCCACAATTGGACTCCCCTTCTAACAGTTCCCGATCCCGGTGCCCGATTATCATCTGAAAGCGTTTTTCGTAGATCGCAATGCTGCACGTCACAACGTCCGCACGCCGGGGATCTCGCATTTGTCTTCGCTGCCCGTGGTAGGTGTTCGAATTTTCAAATCTGCGTTCCGGCTCTCACATCTTTGAAAGAACCCAAGATGCAGAAGAGCAATCCCGTCGGCCGTGCTGTACGTTCTCGGTCGGCGTCTGGAGCTCGGCACAAGTAAGACCAAACGTTTACAGGGTTGTGTGTTCTGGACAGAAATCCCGACCGCCCATTCGAGGCTGCCGCTGGGTTTGCTATGCTGCCCTGATGCTAACTTCTGCCGCGATCATCGGGATTCTCGCTTTCGGCTACATGGCGCTACGAGACATCCTTGCGCGCCAGCAACGACGCGAGGACCGACGCCATCGCTTTCATCGCAACGTTCGCGAGCACGAAGCCGAAGTCGAACCGTCTGACGACGATTCCTGACTGTTCAGAACGAATCCTCCATGCTTCACACCCTGGCCATCTCCGGCTATCGATCGCTCAAAGAGATCGTTGTGCCGATGGGGCAGTCCAACGTCATCACCGGCCCCAACGGCAGCGGCAAATCGAGCATCTACCGATCGCTGCGTCTATTGGCCGATGCCGCCGACGGCAGATTGATTCCGTCTCTTGCGCGCGAAGGTGGATTGTCGTCCACACTATGGGCTGGCCCGGAAGTTCTCACACGCGAGATGGTGATCGGCGAAATCCCTGTGCAGGGGACTCTCCGAAAGAAGCCGGTCGCATTGCGTTTAGGATTTTCCGGCGACGCGTTCAGCTACACGATCGAACTCGGTTTACCGACACCTTCCAGTTCTGTCTTCGCACTCGACCCCGTCATCAAACGCGAATGTCTTTGGAATGGACCGGCGATGCGTCCGAAGGAGCTTTGCCTCGACCGACGCGGCAGCGGCCTGAGATGCCGTCATGAACAGGGCAAGTGGAAAGATCTCGATGTGCCACTTACTCCCTACGCGAGCGTCTTGTCCGAGTATGCCGATCCGATCGTCACACCCGAACTGATCTTGGTCCGCGACATGATACGGTCGTGGCGTTTCTACGATCATTTGCGAACCGATGCAGATGCTCCTGCCAGACGGGCGCCGGTCGGCACCTACACACCAGTCCTGGCGGACGACGGAAATGATCTCGCATCTGCGCTTCAAACGATTCGCGAGATCGGATTCGCTGGTGAGCTGGCTCAAACCATTGAAGATGCGTTTCCCGGATCGCAACTGCGGATCGAATCTCACCACGCAAGGCTTGAAGTTGCCCTACAACAACCCGGCATGCTTCGTTCCTTGCAGACATCAGAATTGTCCGACGGAACGCTTCGCTACCTACTTCTGGCGGCCGCTCTTCTGACACCACGACCTCCAAGTTTGATGATCCTCAATGAACCCGAGACAAGCTTGCATCCGTCTCTATTGCCAGCTCTGGGCCGCATGATCACCCGTTACGCCAGCGAGCAGCAGATCGTGGTCGTCACGCACGCACCCGCGCTGATCGAAACTTTGACCGAGTTCGACCAGTGCCAACATCATCGACTCTCCAAAGTCCTCGGCGCGACGGAACTGCAAGACGCAGATCCGATAGCGACCCTGGGTTGGAAGTGGCTGCCACGATAGGTCAAATCGTGGCTTTGACGCACAAGATCGCGTTTGCCGAACGTCCGTGCCTAACCGTTTTCCGGAGGCACCAACTTGGTCCAATCACAGCTGCCGCTGCCAAAGACCAAGAACCAAGGATTTAAGATCGATTCCTTGTTGTATTGCAATGGTTGGCCACAAGCATTGGTGACGTGCCCGCCAGCGCCCAAGACAACGGCATGCGCTGCCGCGGTGTCCCATTCGGACGTTGGGCCGAGACGCGGATACACATCGGCTTCACCCGAGGCGACCAAACAGATCTTCAGCGAGCTGCCCATGCTGCGGACTTCCGGAGCCTCTGACTGATCTGTCAATGCTCGCAGAAATGCCTCGACAGCTTCACCTCGGTGCGAGCGGCTGGCCACGACCGTCGCCGCCCCATTGCTGTAATCCGTCACCTTCAACGGCTCTTGTCCACCATCTTCGGTGACACGCCAAGCTCCATAAGCTTCACCACCGCCGTAGGTCGTTTGCAATACGGGTGCGTAGACAACTCCAAACGTCGGCTTCCCGTCCTCCAC
>JBPCVD010000473.1:0-6513 GCA_051010815.1 Rubripirellula sp. | reverse complement strand
CGTGAGCCGGGGTTGGGAAAGGCCATCATGTGTTTGCTCGATTGTGGTGGAACCATAGAAGTAAGTCTGACTCGCAATCCATGTGCCGCTCTAAGTGATCCAGGAACTGCTCAATGTCGCGTCTGGCCGATCGCGGGTCAGCCGGCGCTGTGAGTGGCTGATCCAAACGCAGAATCAGTGCTTGCAGACCGGTAATCACGTTGTAGCGTTCGATCGCCGCTTGTCGTGCATGTGCTTCCGCTGCGACCGAGACATCCGTGGCAAAGCTCGAATCGCCCGACTTGGCCGTCGAAGACAACAACGCTTCGGTCTGAAAAAAGTCCGCCAAGACCTGACGAAGAGAACGCAGCTTTCGCGCGACCTCTCTGCCAGACACGGTGCGACGTTCGAAGCCGCGCGCGGATGCTCGCAGTTCATCCAATTCGAACTCGATCGAGCGATGCCCGCCCTGCCAGCGATACTGGAGACGTGACCGACTATGCGACAGATCTCGCGAAGACATGGTGCTACTCCCAAAATCGAGAACCGATCAGATGCTAGGGAGTCATGCAATTGGAATGCCGAACCGCTTGCACGTGCAAGAATTTCCGAATCGGGGCGGCCAAGTGGGACAACATGAACGAACGCCAAGATTCGGGAGCAGCGAACGGGTCCCAATTGTGTGCCGAACGCACAATCTGTGCCTCGCTGCACAGGCCCCAATCTTACGGACACACTGGGAAAGCCCCGTGAATCCGGCATTTCCAATGGGCCTTGCCACTCTCGACCACCAGAGCACGGAAGCGACAACGCTCGCCCCTGCCTCGAAATAAATGTCACGATAGATCGACGTCGCGTGAAAGCCGGAAATGCCAATCAAGGCCTGATGGTCGGCTTCGACTCGGTCACCAACGGCATCTCGTAAACGGCGTAGGTATCGTTCTGCTCGTCCCCCAATGGGTAGACCTGCACCAACGGCAAACTGGAACCCGAGATGCGGCGATCAACGATCAAATATCGGACGCCATAGGCTTGCCGATACTCCTGCAAGGTTGAGTAACGAATCGTGACCCGCACGTGCCCCAATCGCCGCGGATAAATTTCCTGGAATCGGCGATACCACTCCCGCAGCGCAGCCGCATCTTGTGGCACGTCCTTCCAGTTCACGACCTCCGCGCGCTCGGCATACCACTTGAACGTTTGCTGATGACGAGGTGTCAGGAAGACTTCATCGCAGCCTGTCGAGACACGAGCCCAGCGGCACACCGCCAACCAGTCGCCATAGACGGCCCGCTGAACTTCGGGTGCAGCACCGGCGTCCCTGCCTAGCAAATCATTGCTGACCGATGGAGGAACCCCGAGTCGCGACCGACGGTATTGAGAGTAGCCAATGAGTGCGATCGCCAATCCCAACACGACCACGCCCGCGACCCTTCGCAGCCTGGCCTGATCCATCAAAAGCTTCGTCGCGATCACGGCAAACATCAGCGGAACAACGGCATCGCTGAGACGGAACCAGTAGTAGCGCAAGAGCTTCGCAGCAAGATCGGGCGCCACCTGTGGCAGAACGCCTACCAGTAGACCGATGGCCGCAATCGCGAGCGTCCCGATCGCGAACCAACCGAGTCGGCGGATGCCCCCGTCACGCCTGCGGTACGCGAGCCATCCACCCAACATTGCAACGATCAAAACGCTGTGTCGCAGGAACCAATGCGGATAGAAGTCGGCCGGAAGCAAGTGATGCTTGATGCGATAGTAGGAATAGATCCTCGCTGCCACGCGAGAGTCTTCGGGGTTGCCACCGATGGTCAAGGCAATCGCCGGCAACAGACCGAACAAAGCGATACCGCCACCGATGAACAACGCAGGTGTGAAAAGCTTGACGCCATCGGGACGTCCTCGCTCGGTCATTCCCCAACAAACCAGCGATGCAACGACCGCCCATCCGCCCGACAGGACATGAAACGCAGAAGCGGCGCCGAGCAAAATCCAAACGCGATTCCAACGCCGGCGAACCAATTCCGCCAGGGCCCACAACACGAGACCATACGCTGGAACCTTGGCTTCGATGCCCCCGATGACCCACTCACCGGCCAGGTTCCCGTATTCGATTCCCGCCATCCAAACCATCGCAACCGCGAGCGAAGCGAACCGGTTGGCAAACAACGCCCAGCAAAGTCGCTGAAGCCCAAACGCTAAAAGAGTCCAACCGACAAGACGACCAATCCATGCCGTGGTCTCAAGCGAAAAGTATCGCGTCGGCCAGCCAAACAGAACGTAGAAGGTCGTGTGAGCTTTCCCTGATGCGACGAACATGTCGTTCTGGCAAAAGCTGGGGTCCCAAAAGTGCTTTGCCTTGACGAGGTAGTGGGCCTCGTTGACCATCGGCGGAGGGTCACCCGCGTACGCAAAAAACAAAAGCGTCAGCAGCGCTACTTCCACCCACGTCTGAATCCATGAAGAGCGTTGCCCATCCATCGCGGAATCCGCGCTGTTGGCCGTGCCTGCGTGATTCGAAACCGACGCCGAATCGCCTGGTACTGAAACGCTCTGCAGCGAATCGTCCTGTACTGAACCCTCGTGGCGGAGGTCGTCCCTCTCGCTGCTCGTCTCATTGTTCATGATCGGCCAATCACTCATCGCCTGATTTTGGCGGTCGATTCGTCTTGAATCAAATCGACCGCCATATGGATGGCGGCCAGCATGCTGCGATGGTCCGCAACGCCTTGCCATGCCAAGTCGAGCGCGGTGCCATGATCAACACTCGTTCGAACGATTGGAAGCCCCAGCGTAACGTTGACGGCATCTTCGAAGGCGAGCGCCTTGAGCGGGATCAATCCTTGATCATGGTACATGCAAATGTAAACGTCCGTCTCTTCTCGCATCCGTGGTGTGAACGCGGTGTCGGGCGGCAGGGGGCCGCTAACATCCAGACCCGACTGCTTTGCGAGTTCGATGGCAGGCACGATGTGGTTCGCCTCTTCACCATGGCTGAACAACCCGTTCTCGCCGGCGTGCGGATTCAAACCACATACTTTGATGCGTGGCGATCGGCCGAGTCGGGCCCGCATCGCGTCAGAGCCGAGTTGAATGGCTCGATGGATCGAGTCGACGCTCAACAACGGCGGCACATCAAGCAGCGGCACATGAATCGTCACCAGCACGCAGGTGACCTGGTCGCTGGTCAGCATCATGCAGAAATCGTCAACGCCAGTCATCTCCGCCAACATTTCGGTGTGACCAGGAAATTCGACGCCTGCAGAATGCCACGCTTCTTTTTGAATCGGGCCAGTCACGATCCCAGCAACCGCACCCGAAAGCGTGTCCTGGATTGCATGCTCGACCGCTTGAAACGAGGCCAAACCGGTTAGGGAATCGAAGGTTCCAGGCTGTAAATCACCTACTGAAATCGTCCCAGCATCATGCACATGACTTGGGGGGCCAGTCGCCAGCCGGCTGGCGATTTCGGCGATCACATTGGCCGGTCCGTATAGAATAGGGCGACAGCGACTCGCCACCTCGGGCAGGCTGGCACAGCGGATCGCTAGTTCTGGGCCGACGCCGGCAACGTCGCCGACGGTAATGGCGATCGAGGGCAATGGGTCGGATTCACGTCCGGTCACGAGGCAACTCTAGGACTCAAGGGATCATGGAAAAGGGATCACGGAAATAGTGTTGGGCGTCAGAGTAACTGGTAACCGTCCAAAATGGCTGTCCACGACGAATCATCGAGCCCGGCGGGCCAACCACACGATTCTGGGAATCTCCACATTGGACTGGCACTCTCCGCCGAGATTCGTTGTGATGGTGGTCTGGGCAAGGAAGCTTTTCGCTCGTAGAGGTCCGTTTGCATGATAGACGCACGCAACACAATCGCGAAGTGCATGTTCGCATGCGTTCTGGTGGTCACCGGATCGCAAGGATCTGTGCTGGCAACCGACGTCGTCGTGGTTTGCCCGACCGACTTCACCGCCTCCTTGCAGCCTTGGGTCAAGCATCGTCGCAAAGAAGGCATGGCGGTTGCCGTGATCCCCTCATCAACCGACGCCAAAACCCTGCGCGACAACATCCGCGACGCGGCCACGGAACAAACTCGCTACGTGTTGCTGATCGGTGACGCGCCCGTAGTCGGAACGCCATGCAGGGCTCGCACCAAGACTCCGATTCTGTACGCTCCGACCAAAGTCACAGCGCAATGGGGCTCCACACCGACGCTCTCCAGCGACATGATGTTCGGCGATTTCGATCGTGATTCGATTCCCGACGCCGTGGTGGGGCGCTTGCCCGTTGACGAACCCCAGCAATTGGATCGTTGGATCCAACGCATCATCGCTCGAGAATCGAGTGACGACTTTGGACCATGGCGATCGCAAGTCCAGCTCGTCGGTGGCGTGGGTGGCTTTGGCAAGATGGCGGACGCGGCGATTGAGTCCGTCACTCGCACGATTGTCACCAGCGTCTTGCCGACGGACTGCAAGACCAGCGTCTGCTATGCGAGTCCCGGTCATCCGTTCTATCCCGAGGACGTGCCGTTCACCGACGCGGTCGTCGATCGCTACTGTCAAGGCGCCAGGTTCTGGGTCTATGCGGGGCACGGACAAGTCACGCACCTTGATCGTGTTCCCAGCAGCGTTACCGGAACGCCGGTACTGGATCAACGGAGTGTCCAACGTTTGCATCGGCCGGCGAGCGGTTCCCCGATCGCCATCATGCTGTCTTGCTACACCGGAGCCTTGGATGCCGCCGAAGATTCGATCGCAGAAGAAATGGTGCTGACCGAGGGTGGCCCCATTGCCATTGTCGCGGGAAGCCGCGTGACCATGCCCTACGGAAACACGACCGCAGCGCTCGGACTGATTGACGGCGTCTTCCGCCAAAAGCTTCCACGGTTGGGAGACGCCTGGTTGAGCGCGTTGACCGAAATGCAGAAAGAGGAACCGAGTGACAAATCGGCGACGCGAGTCATGGTCGATGCCTTGGCGACCGTCGTCAGTCCCGCCGGGACGAATCTGACGGATGAACGCCGCGAGCACATGCTCCTGTACAACCTGATTGGTGACCCAACGCTGCGGTTGCAACACCCGCAAGAGATTGAAATCGGAGTCGCCACCGGACACGACTTCGGCGAAGCGATTGAAGTTCAATTGACCAGCCCAATCGATGGTGAATTGGTTCTGTCGTTCGATCGCCCGCTGGGAGGCGTCGACGAGGGCGACCCAAACCAAACCACGGTCGCTTCCATCTCAACGCAGGTTCAGGCGGGGCAATCGGTGTCACCCACCATGCTGTTGCCAAAAGAGGTGCGGGGACCAATCGTGGTCCGAGCCCTCGTTTCAGGCGCCGGGTCATGGGCTTCTGCTGCGGCGCGGACGATCGTTCGCTAGTCGCTGACTTTTTCCGCGACCATGCCCTTCCCCGAATGCGGATCACATCGAAAAGCACAACGATTCGGATCCCGACCGGGAAGCCCGACTGCCTTTCGAATCTGCAACCGGACCTCACCCAAGCGAATGGTGCGACAAACCCTGTTCACTCTCCGACACACCACTTTGAATCGGTCCAATCCTTCGATTTCCGGTTCGCTTGGACGTGATTCTGCCGTCGGTTAAGATATCAGCTCGTTAGTCGATTGCGTGTCCGTCCTGAATGACGAATCACTTTCGATCCAGCGTGACTGCAATCGATGCTTCCACGCGTGTCCCTTCCGGAGATCAGTTCCGATGAAGTATTCCATGGCGGAAGTCTGGGGAATCATCACGCTACTTTCGGGCGTGTTCGCGGCAATAAAATTCTTGCACGCGACTCCCGACGCCATGCTCGGCGTACTGATTATCTTCATCCCGGTCCACGCCATCATTTTCGAGACTGTGCAACGCATGTCCCGGGTTCGACGCAACAAGAACCGTATCTTGTAGCGATTCGTGATCGCCACACGAAACGTACATTGTCTGGGGTGCATTGCCGAATTCTTCATTTGATCGTGACACATGACCCCACTCGCCGCGTGACGGATTGCATGTCGGAGAATCTTCCATCACGACGATTCACGATTCGCAGCTTGCTTCTCATGACAATTGCAATCGGGATTTTGCTCGCGATTCCTTCCTGGACGAAGGGAGTCCGCGTGCCCGTGCTCGCTGCGATCTGGTTGGCATGTGGCTACCAAGCCATGATCTTCCTCGTTGCAGCCGTTAGCGTCGGATGGATGTTCAATCGCCGACGATGGGTCGCCGTGTTGTTCGCATTGCTATTCTTGCTGAACTTCGGCCCGGAGCTCGCGGCCGCCATCGAGTTTTCGATAACAGGTGGTAGTAGCGTCTTAAGTCAGTGGATGAATGACAAGGGTATCGACTATGACCCACCCTTCTTCGTGCCTCTGCACTTCGAGCTCAACAATTGAAACGCTGGTCGGCGCTGCCTGAAAATCCAAACATGCTCTTGGCCAACCAATCGGAGTCGCGTGTCCCTAGTGGCTATTCAGTGGCTATTCAGTGGCTATTCAGTGGCTACAAATTGCGGTGACAACGCGGGACC
>JBPCVD010000472.1:0-15635 GCA_051010815.1 Rubripirellula sp. | reverse complement strand
TTGTAAATGCGTCTAGGTGGAGACCTCTCTTTCCGCCAGCAAGTTCGCGCGTGTTGGAAAGCTTTCTGCAAAGAAAGCATTCAACGCCTGCAACACGAGTGACCTTGTAAGATGCCCCGTTCTCCGCGTAGTGCGTGCCGCTGATCGAAACTGAGTCCTCTGCTTTGCTGCGAGTGGAGCAAGGACCATTGCAAGTTGTGCATCCGTGATCGATGCCGCGAGCAACGACCTTCCGGTCTTCGTGGTTGTTGGGCGCATGACGGGATCGATGTAGCCGGCGAGAGCTTCGTGATGTTCCGATGTTGACGCGTCGCCGTCCGGTTCCAAGAGCCGAGCAAGCCGCTGGGTTGCTTTAAACAAGCGATGCGGCCATTCGTCCATCGTCAGCCAATTGAAACTTCACGTCGCATACGAATTTCCGCTTCGCATGCGGTCATAGCTCGAGAGAATCTCGGCTGGGTCGCCCTGCGCTGTATCGCATGGGCCGCGCGGTTTGGCAGGCAAGCACTGATTGCCCACTCCCTCTCACCTGCAATTGAATGCAGTGGTGGAAGAGGGATTACGCTGATTGCCACATCGGATGGCGAATCTAGAAATTCAGGTGGGTGGTTTGAATTTTGGAGCGGAAGGCTCGGAGGATTCCTCCTCCTCGTCATCCAGTTCGGTGTTCGTTGAGTCGTCAACCGAGAATGTTTTCTTGGCTTCGTACTCTGCAACTTTGAATTGCTGCTGAACTTCATTCAATCCACGACGAAACTCGCGATAGCTGCCACCTAATTTGCGGGCGACCTCGGGGAGGTTACCGCCAAACAGGATGACCGCGATCACGCCGATGACCACCATCTCAAACGGACCGAGTCCGAACATTTCTAGTTCGACTCATCCGAGGAGGGAGCTTTCTCTTCTTCGTCCGTCGTTTCGCTCATTCCTCGCTTGAACTCGTTCGTGCTACGACCGAGGTTTCGCATCAAGCTGGGAAGTTTCGATCCGCCGAAAAGCAGCAGGATGATACCGGCAATGATTGCCAGTTCGAGTGGGCCGGGTGCACCGAAACCCAAAATCAGACTGTTCAAGATCATGGTTCACTCTCGCAAAGAGGTTCTAAAAGGAGAACCCCAACGCATGACCGGCGAAAGCGGGTAGGTCGATCGGCTGAATTCGTATCGAAAGCCGAACACCTCCAGAACCGATGTGTCGGGGGGTGGGTTGCGAGGAAACGTCCTCGCAAGCCCCTATTCTATTGCGATCGCCCGCTTCGTCACAGGTGCACGCGAAACTCTTGGCAATGTTGTCGCCGGAACGTCCAGTTTGGCTTGTCGCGAAGAGGTCCGGTCCTATCGGCGGCAACCACTTTGCTGGGCTGAAAAGGGCCAATCGGACGACACAAGGCATGTAACGGCGAGCCGAGGACCCTTGACAGGGCGATCGCCGACGACCAGACTAACACTTGCTGAGACTGATTCTCAATAAGGATTCGCCTTGAATACGACTCTCGATCAGCTTCATCCAGGACAACGCGCCAACATCGTTCGCATCGAGGGTGTGGACGGGATTGCCTCCCGATTACGGGAAATGGGGTTTGTCCCCGGCGAATTGGTACAGTTCGTCCGTAGTGCCCCACTGGGGGATCCCCTCAAATGCTCTGTACACGGCAGTCGAATTGCTGTTCGTTGCGGCGAGGCGCGCCGCGTCTACGTTCAGCCGATCGGCTGAGCCCCTTCCCTCGCAAGCAAGTACGGCGATCTAGCCGCTGAGACCATGGCGTCTGCTTCTCCTGTACATGACTCCATCGCTCGCGCTGGTGCTCGCGTGGCATTGGTCGGGAATCCGAATACCGGCAAGAGCACGCTCTTCAATGCGTTAGCCGGAATGAATGTGCGAACCGGGAATTATCCCGGCGTCACAATCGAAAAAAAGGTGGGGCGTTGTAGCCTCGGTTCACAAGTCATTGAACTGGTGGATCTTCCGGGGACCTATTCCCTGGCGCCCAGGTCACCTGATGAGTTGGTTGCGGTGCAGGTTCTGACCGATGATGCGGAGGAGGAGCCAGGCGTTGAGTTGATCGTCTGTGTGGTCAACGCGTTGTTGTTGCAGAGAAACCTATTTCTAGTGAGTCAACTGCTGGAATTGGGCAAGCCAGTGATCATCGCGTTGAACATGATTGATGTTGCGGAGTCGCGCAAGATCTCGATCGATGTGAACGCGCTGTCGAAAGAGCTTGGCGTTCCGGTGGTCGCCACGTCCGCGGCGAAGCGAACCGGGATCGATGAGCTGAAGTCAGCGATCGCCAAGAGACTGGCTTCAGATGCTGCCGTCCCGCGATTGAAAGTTCTGCCGGACGAGTTCTACGACGCGTGTGGACGACTTCGGGACGTGTTGGCGGAGAATCAAGGATCGCAGGACGAGGCCTTGCCGCCGGAGACTTCGCAGGCGGGATTGCCCGACGATTACCTGATTGAGCGGATGCTGTTGGATCGCGGAGGCGAGGCGGAGCGTCGTGCGATGTTGCGTTACGGCGATCGAGCCGAAGAGACACTGACCTCGTTGCGAAAGGAGCTTTCGGAGCAGGTCGGTGATCCCATCGATATGGAATGCAACGCTCGATACGCATGGGCTCGTAAGAAATTAGTTTTGGTGATGGGCGACAGCGTGGGCCAATCTGCCGGCATCACCGACCGCATTGACGCGATTTTGACGCATCGTATTGGTGGTCTTGTCTGTTTCGTCGCATTGATGTTTTTGATTTTTCAATCGATCTACTCGTTTGCCTCCTGGCCGATGGATCTGATTGATGCCGCAACCGGATTGGTTTCGGATTTAGTCGTTTCCACCATGCCGCCCGGGATGTTGCGTAGCCTGATCACTGACGGGGTGATCGCTGGTGTGGGCGGCGTGTTGATCTTTCTTCCGCAAATCGCGTTACTGTTCTTGTTCTTGGCGTTGCTGGAAGATTGTGGCTACATGGCGCGAGCGGCATTCCTGGTCGATCGAATCATGACGACGTTCGGTTTGAGCGGAAAGTCGTTCCTGCCGATGATGAGCTCCTTCGCCTGTGCTGTGCCTGGAGTGATGGCGAGTCGAGTGATCGAGAACCGTCGGGACCGTTTTGCCACGATCATGGTGGCACCCTTGATGAGTTGCAGCGCTCGGTTGCCAGTCTACCTGCTTTTGATTGCAGCCTTCATTCCTGGCACGACTTACCTGGGCGGTTGGCTTTCGTTGCCTGCGATTGTGCTGATGTCGATGTACATGGTGGGTGTGGTGGTTGCGATCCCCGTCGCGTGGATCCTGAAGAAGACGTTGCTGCGAGGTGAGGTGGCGCCGTTTGTGCTCGAGCTTCCTGAATACAAATTCCCGTCGGTGCAGGTGGTGCTGTCGCGAGTTTGGTCAGCCAGCAAGGCGTTTGTGATTCGTGCTGGCACTTTGATTTTTGCCGCATCGATTTTGATCTGGTTCGCCGGCTATTGGCCCGGCGACCACACGGAGCAGTACGCATTGCAGAGGCAGATCGAGGAGCTTGAGGAAGGCTCACCCCAGGTCGAGCCGTTATCGATGGAACTGCATCGCGAGAGTGCCCGGCTTTTGGAGGAGAGCACGCTGGGGCGAATAGGGCATGGCATCGAGCCAGTCGTAAGACCACTTGGTTGGGATTGGAAGATCGGTGTTGGTGCCGTTGCCAGTTTTCCTGCTCGAGAGGTGATCATCGCGACATTGGGAACGATCTACAGCCTCGGAGGTGACGCCGAAGAAGAGGGTTTGGTTGGCGCGTTGAGGGCATCAAAGCACCCCGACGGACGACCCGTCTACAGCGTTCCGGTCGCTCTTTCGATCATGGTGTTTTTTGCGTTGTGCGCCCAATGCGTCAGTACACTGTTGGTGATTCGTCGAGAAACGAACTCGTGGTTTTGGCCGATTTTGAGTTTTGTCTACATGACGGGATTGGCCTACATAGGTGCCTTGGTCACCTACCAAGTTGGAAGCCGGTTCCTTTAGTTTCCGAAACGTGCGGAGGTCCAACGTGGACTGGCAAACGGTTGTTGCGTCACTCATTGTCGGACTGGCAGCGTTTTGGCTGTTCAAGCGAATGTGGCGAGTTGCCAAGGCGGCGATGGGTCGCGGAAGCATTCCCGACTGCGGAAACTGCGCCAAAAATCGCGATGGATCGACTGAGGGAGGGACGGCCGGCAGTGACGGGCGTCCGGTCGTCGAAATTGGCAAGCCGCCGCAACGCCCATCATCGCCATAACGGGCATGGCACGCAGGGATGATGCTGCTTCGCGGGTTGATTGATGATGGCGTAATGAACTTTTCGGGGTAGGCTCTGGTGGAGAGGCGTCCGGCCAGACGCTTGTGTGGATTTGCGGGAGACAATCGGACTGCCCTACGATGGCTGTCTCGCAAGCATCTCCCGCCGTTTCACCCTCACGAGCCCGCGGCTTATGACCCGATTGTTCGACTACCTTCTCGAAGCGGTTCGGAGTCCTCGCGAACAACTGTCGCGCGGACAGCAGTTTGTACGCCAGAGCGCGGAACTTGCGGTCCATTGTTACCGGCAATTGCAGCGTCAGCGGGCCGAAGGAATGGCTGCGGAGCTGACCTATCGAACGATCTTTGCGTTGATTCCCGTGGTCGTTCTGGGGCTGGTGATGTTTCGCATCGTGGGCGGCCTCGAGGATGTTCAGGGGAAAGTTGAAAACCAGCTCTTCTCTTTCTTTGGTGTGCCAGAGATTCCCGAAGGCTACATGTCGGATGACCGTTTCCGCAGCAAGACCAATGCTGAATCAGAATCGGAGACGGGTCTTGAGGGGGAGGACGGAACGCTCACGCCAATCGACGGGACGAGCTCAGAGGAAACTGAGGGTGCGACGCTAACCGGTGACCAGGAATCGATCGCTTCGGGCGATACGAAAATTGAGGCCGATTCCATGGAGGGCGGCTCAGGTAACGCATCGGGTGAGCAATCCAATGGTTCAAGCGGCGTTGTCGAAACGCAGCCTGCTTCTGAATCCAAAGCGCGCGCGAACGAGACGAACGAGAAGGAAGCGACAACTGCGGAGGAGTTGGATGGAGTCGCTTCGGTCGATTCAGTGGATTCAGGCTCGGGTGAGGCGAGTGGTGGCGATGACGTTACCTCCTCTGAATCGGTTGCCAATGATGCGGAAGCTGCGGCTCGTGGGACTCGAGCCAGCATTCGAAAGACGCTGCATGATCTGACCGACAAAGTGGCTTCGGTCGATTTTGCATCGATCGGTGTCTTCGGGTTGTTGCTGTTTGTTTATGCGGCGGTCGCCTTGGCCGATGCGGTCGAACATTTATTCAACCGCATTTACGATGCGCCCGCTCAGCGCCCCATCCACATTCGTTTAGCAATCCATTGGTCGATCATCACTCTCGGCAGCGGATTGTTGGCGATGAGTCTGTACATGTCGGGGCAAGTGGTCGATTGGTTTGATGCGTTGGGCGCTGGTTCGACCGTGAAGTGGGTTCTGAGCCACATTTTGTCGGCCGGTGCAAGTTGGGTCTTGCTGTTTTTGTTGTACGCGTTGATGCCCAACACTCATGTTTCGGTGAAGGCAGCGGCGATTGGTTCCGCCGTCGGATCGTTGCTGTGGGAAGGTGCCAAGTTTGGGTTCCAGTTGTATGTTGCCAAAGCCGTTCCCTATTCGTTGTACGGTTCCATTGGCTTGATTCCGCTGTTCTTGTTCTGGATCTATATCACTTGGCTTATCGTGCTGTTTGGATTGATCCTGACTTACACGCTGCAGTCGCTCGGCGGACGATTGCCAAGGCAGTTCAAATGGGATGACGAATCGCTCACGACCGGCGATCCAGACTGGATGCTGCCCATCATGTGCGAAGTTGGTCACGCGTTCAGTGAAGGAAAGGCGATCAATCCGCAGGACTTGGCGGATCAGATCGGTTTGTCGAGCCGAATCGTGAATGAATTGACGACGAAACTTGTGGAAGCTGACATGCTACGGAAGGTGACTGTTGGCGCGGCCGAAGACGAATCACTGACGTTGGCTCGACCTGCGGAGAAGATCGAGATTGGTGAGATCCTAGAGTTGGCACATCGCGTTCGTCCGACCAGCGACCATCCGGCATGGAAAACGCTGTCGAGCTTGAAACGTGCCGAGCGGGATGCTGCCGTCGGAAAGACTCTGGCCGACGTTCAATCTTGGTAGCGGTACCGAGGACGATGTCGAATGCCGAGAAACGCCAGCATCAACCAGACGCTTCGCTGGAGTTGAGCGTTTCGATCAGCTCTTTGACCGCTGCCCGCAGCGGTTCGATCGTCTCCATCGCCGCCTCCAGATTCCCATCACGCGAGGCGTGCTCGGCTCGCTCGGCGATCAGCATCGTCTTGTTGGCAGCGATGACACGCGCGGCACCTTTGATGGTGTGAGCGAATCGTTGCGCGTCATTCTGTTTGCCCTCTTCAAGGGCCCTGACCAGTGAGGGAATCAGGCTGGGGATCTCGTCCAGCGCGGAGTCTTTGACGGCGTTGAAAAGCTGCTTGTCATCGGCCACATTCGTCATGGCGGTTTGCCAATCGATGATGGCAGGCTCGTCGGATTGTGGTTTGCCGTTGTTGCTGCCGTTTTCAGATTGCATTGGACTCTTCGGGCTTTCCGATTCCAATTTTCCATTGCTTGAAGCAGATTGATTTCCCACTGGCGACTCCGCCGTGGGCGGGGCTTCATTGTCGGTTAAGTGGCCAGCGTGTGCAGCGTGCTTTTTCAACGCATCATGCAATTCATGTTTACGGACCGGTTTGGAGAGATAGTCATCCATGCCGGCTTCGAGACAGCGTGCCCGGTCACCCTTCATCGCGTGCGCGGTCATCGCGATGATTGGCGTGTGGCGACCGCTACCAACCTCCAGTTCTCGAATCTTTTGAGTCGCTTCGAGTCCATTGAGGATCGGCATCTGTATGTCCATCAGGACAGCATCGAAGGGCTGTTTTTGAAATGCCTCGACCGCTTCGGCACCGTTGACGGCAACTGTGACCTCGTGATTCCAAGTTCCAAGCAGTCCCAGTGCGACTTTTTGGTTGGCGATGCCATCCTCAGCCAGGAGGATTTTGAGTGGTGGCATCGTCAGGTCGCCGTCGGTCTGGGCGCGTGCATTGACTCGATCCGAGGGTACCTTCCGACTGCTAATCAGTATCGCGGACAGCAGCTCTGATTGCTTGGCCGGCTTGATCAGGTATGAACTGACGCCAAGTTGCTTGCTACGTGCGATATCTCCATGCCGGCCACCCGACGTCAGGAGTATGGCGGCAAGTTCTCGCAGCTCCGGCATTGTGCGGAGATGTTCGACGAGCTGAAACCCGTCCATCCCCGGCATGTGAACATCGCTAATCAGTAGCGGTAGTTCCTTGCCCTTTTTGGCGATCGATCCCAATTTGCGAATGGCGGATTTCGCGTCTTCGACCGCATCGACGCTCATTCCCCAACCAGCAAGCGTTTCGCGCAGGATGTGCCGGTTGGTCGCATTGTCATCCACCAACAAGCAACGCATGCCTTCCAGGTTCGGCAACTGCTGAATTGTGACGTTTTGTTCTCGCCCGTACTCAAAAGGCAGCGTGAAATGAAACGTGCTGCCTTTGTTGGGCTTGCTTTCCAGCCAGATACGTCCGCCCATCGCTTCGGTGATTTTTTGAGTGATGGCGAGGCCAAGACCGGTGCCACCAAACTCGCGGGTCGTCGACATGTCCGCCTGTTCAAACGCACTGAAAATCTTGTCGTGTTTGTCGGCGGGAATTCCCACACCGGTATCTTTGACCAGGAAGTGCAACACAAGCCCCGATTCATCTTGCGACTCAAGTTGGGCATCGACGTCGACCTCACCGACACTCGTGAACTTGATCGCATTTCCCACCAGATTGATGATCAACTGACGCAGACGGGCTGAGTCGCCGCGAATCCAAATCGGCACGTCCTGATTGACGTGCCAAGTCAGTTCGAGATCCTTTGCATGGGCTCGAACTCCTAACGACTTCAGCGTGGATCCAATCTCCTCTCGCAGTTCGAAATCGATGGACTCCAATTCGAGTTTCCCTGCTTCGATTTTTGAGAAGTCGAGAATCTCGTTGATGATCGCGAGCAATGACTCGGCGGATTCACGTACCACGCTCAGGTACTCCTGCTGAGCACGATCGTCATCTGTATCCAAAGCCAAATCGGTCATTCCGATGATGGCGTTCATCGGAGTTCGTATTTCGTGGCTCATGTTGGCAAGGAAGTCACTCTTGGCCGTGTTCGCAGACTCTGCCGCTTCCTTGGCCATTTTGGTATCCGTGATGTCTCGCGATATTCCAAAGATGCCAACGATTTCGCCGTCAGACGTCCGCAGGGGCGCCTTCGTCGTGGAAATCCAAACGCATTCTCCCTCGGGCGAAAGCTGTCGCTCTTCCTTGCCGATCAGCGGTCTGCCGGTTGACATGATCGACTGTTCGTCGGCCAGGTATTCGCCGGATTCCTCAATGCTGAAAATGTCCGAGTCACTCTTCGAGATCATGGCATCCGACGAATCGAAGCCAAGGTGTCGCGCCAATGCATCGCTAACGCGTACGAAACGGCTGTCAGAATCCTTGAAGTAGATCAGGTCGGGAGAGTGCTCCAGCAACGTGTTCATCAAGAAGTGCTCGACCGCGAAACGCTCGTTGGCATCTTTCAGTTCGTGAGTCCGCTGAACGATCAGTCGATTGACCTCCTGAGTCCGCCCGACCAGCGTGCGCGTGTAGCCAGCCAAAATCGTGGAGAGGAGAGTTCCCAAAACGAGCACCGTTATGGGTAGGTGTGTCGCTGAGCTAGTCGCGTATTCGGGAGTTGCCACACAATTGATCCCCCACTGAACTAGAGGACCATCGAGCTTGTTTTCGATCGAGTCAATGCCCGTTGTGGAGTTCTTCTCGCTCGGTTCGTCAAAGTCGTCGAAGCGAACCAAATTGCCGACGGAGTCGAAGAGAGCTACGGCAGTCTTGTCGCCGTCCGAACCATGTTTGACGAATACATCGATTCCTTTTTCGGTATCGGCAAAAGCATTTCGGATCAACAGTTCCGCATCAATGATGGTCGTGTAGAAACCACGGAGCTGCTGGCGACGTTGTTCCGGCGTTGTCAGTTCTGACTCTGTGAAGTCGCTTCGAACTTTTCCCTCCGGCAGGTTGTAGACGGGACGGAGAACGGCGATGACCTGCTTGGAATCATCATCGGCAGGCCACAGGAACGGCTTGGTGGTGTAGTACCTCGATGCGTTTGCGACGATCGATTCAACGCCCTCCTGGAACTCTGAGAATCGTCCGAAATCGAGTCCCTCGACAATTGCGTTGGCTGAGTCTTGTTTTGAGATGAGGACCGGATAGGCGTATCGAGTCGGTTCGCCTTGTTGCAATTGTTCAGTATTGACCGCGGGCCGTAGTTGGTACTCCTCTCGGTGACGTTCACGGAGGTCCTCTTGATGATCAGCGGCATCCTGATACGAAATTCGAGGGACCCAGCAGCCGGTGACGACCTCTTTGTATTCGTCGCGATTCCTTCGAGTGAAGAAGTCAGACATCGAAGCAATGAATGAGATGTCGTCTCTGGTACCTGTTGCTCCCGTGCTCCCATCACCCCGGGCATTCGCAACGCCCTCATTCGCAGCAGGCCTGCCATTGCCGGGACCTCTTCCAACGCCAGGCCCTCTGCCAAGACCAGGGCCTCTGCCAGTGCCTCTACCCAGAACGCCGCGACCGAATATCGCACTTCGGAAATTGCTGCCAAAGGCCCGTTCACGCAACTTGGCACCAGAATCGAATCTCGCTTCAATCAGGTCCGATTCATTCTTTTTGACGACGCGGTACGAGACCACAGTCAGTAGCAACCCGACCGCGAAGACTGAGACGGCCGCGTATAGCGGAATGCGGCTCTTGGCTGCGGGCGTCTCGGCGGACATGGGTCTCTCCACTCATTGCCAATTCGAGCAGCAACATCGAGTTGGCAGTCCCAACTCTGATGAGCTTGCGGTCAGCTCAATCAATGATCCCATCATAACGTGTCCAGCACGGCAGACCAACCAAAGTGGGCATTCCCTGCCCCGCTAGCAGGCAGCTGTTCGAACTGCCGTTGAGAGTCCTGGTCGCAATGCGAAGACGACGGGGCGGTAACTGCCGAGAATGCCGGCGCAGTGGTTCAATATTGCTCCAAGGGGCCGTCCGATGAGGGAACTGGAGTTTGGATACGAAGTCTTCTTTACGACGGCCCGCGCAGTACTGTTCAAGTGTTGCGTAACGCGTCGATCAGTGAGCTTGCAGCCAGTTTTCGCCCACTCCCATTTCCACCACGATTGGAACCTTCATTTCAAGCGTCGACTTCATGGCCGATTCGATCACCGGCATGACGCGATCCTGCTCCGCTTTCACCATATCGAAGACAATTTCGTCATGGACTGTGAGAACCATTTTGGTTGCGAATCCACCCTCGTGAAGCGCGCGATGGACTTTGATCATCGCCAGCTTGAGCATGTCAGCGGCAGTCCCTTGAATGGGGCTATTCATGGCCAGTCGCTCCGCAGCATTGACGACAGTACGGCTTCGTGAGTTGATGTCGCGAAGGTAGCGTCGGCGGCCTGTGCGGGTTGCGACGTAGCCGTTCTGCTTTGCGAACTCGATGGTGCGATCGATGTATCCCTGGACGCCCGGATACTTTTCAAAGTAATTGTCGATCAGCTCGCTCGCTTCGGAGCGAGGAATGTTTAAACGTTGCTGGAGTCCAAATGCGGAGATGCCGTAGATGATTCCAAAATTGACCGTCTTCGCCTTGTCACGCATCTCTCGGGTGACGTCTTCGACCGGAACGTGATAGACCTTTGACGCGGTGATCGTGTGAATGTCTTCCCCAGCGACGAAGGCTTCAATCATCGCTTCATCGCCACTTAGCTCTGCCATGACCCTCAGTTCGATCTGCGAGTAATCCGCGCTGAGTAAGAGATGGTCATCATCGCGTGGCACGAACGCAGCACGAATGTCGCGACCACGTTCTTTGCGGACCGGGATCGTTTGCAAATTTGGGTTGTTGGATTGCATCCGCCCGGTCGCCGTCCAGGCTTGGCTGTAGTGGGTATGCAGACGGCCGGTTTTTTCATTCACGGAATTGGGTAGCTGATCGACATAGACGGACTTGAGCTTCCTGGCGTTCCGGTAATCCAGGACGTCGGCAATGATTTGATGACGACTAGAGAGTCGTTCGAGTTCCGTTTCGCGCGTCGAGTACTGGCCGGTGGAGGTCTTCTTTGGATTCTTCTCGAGTTCCAATTCGTCATACAACACGACGCCAAGTTGCTTCGGTGAGTCGATGTTGAACTCGTGTCCG
Source organism: Rubripirellula sp. (assembly GCA_051010815.1). GTDB lineage: Bacteria > Planctomycetota > Planctomycetia > Pirellulales > Pirellulaceae > Rubripirellula. Next base: position 4,278 of record JBPCVD010000472.1, on the reverse strand, counting down.
GCTGCCTCAAAGATCTGATTTTGAAGGTGCTCGATCTCGGCCGATAGCTTCTTCGAAAACACGGAAAGAGCCTCCGTGTCGAGCCGGATGCCCTCGTATTCCATGTCCACAAGTACGGGGATCAGCGGGCATTCAACTTCAAAACAGACCTCGGCGACGCCTTGTTTTTCGATGTCGGGGCGAATGACGTCGGCCACTTGGAGCGTCACGTCAGCATCCTCACATGCGTACTCCGCCACCTTTTCTACGTCGACCTCACGCATGCTCTTTTGTTCGTCGCCACGTTCACCGATCAACGCGCTGGTCGGAATCGGCACGTACCCGAGGTATAGCTTGGAAAGGTAATCAAGCCCGTGACGCATCTCAGGCTCTTTCATCGAATGAGCCAGCATGGTGTCGAAAAGTTCGCCCTTCACCTCGAATCCATGCCACTTAAGCAGCGTCAGGTCGTACTTCAGGTTGTGCCCAATCTTCGAGATCGATTCGTCTAGAAGAACGTCGCTGAATTCGCCAATCACTTCCAATGCCTCGTTTTGATCGTCCGGGCAAACGACGTAATAGGCTTTGTGGGGGTGGAAGCTAAAGGCCAACCCGAGCGGTAATGCGGCCCTCGGATCGAGTCCCGTTGTCTCCGTGTCGAAACAGATCGTCGTCTGTTGTTTCAGATCAGCGATCAATGCCGCCCGCTCTTCGGCGGTGTGCAACGTCTTGTAGTCATGCGTCACATCGCGAATGGTTTTTTCCTGAACCGGTTCATCAAACAAGGTTGATTGAATCTCGGTCTCCCGTTTTTCACGCAACACTTTGGCTCGAGACGTCGCTGACGAGAAGGATTTTCCAAACAGTTTCTTGCCGAGCGCATCGAATTCCAACTCCATCAACAGGTTCTTCAGCTTGTCCTTGTCGAACTCAACTCGCTTTAGTTCTTCAAGTTTGATTTCGTGGGGAACGTCAAGTTGAATGGTCACCAATTGTTTGGAAAGCCTCGCCATATCGGCTTGCGTTTCGACACGCTCGCGCTGCTTGCCCTTGAGTTCGTCGGCGTGGTCGAGCAGGTTTTCAATGGTGCCGTATTTGGAGATCAGCTTCTGAGCCGTTTTCGGTCCGATCCCTTGGATCCCAGGAATGTTGTCACTCGCATCTCCCATCAAGCCAAGGATGTCGATGACCTGGTCCACCCGCTCGATATCCCACTTCTCTAATACTTCTTTGACGCCGAACACTTCTGCATCCGAGCCCCGACGGCCTGGCTTGTAGATGACGACATCGTCGTTGACCAGTTGCTCATAGTCCTTGTCGGGCGTCACCATCCAGGTCCGATAGTCCTGCGGGGCGGCCTCGTGCGAGAGTGTTCCAATGATGTCGTCTGCTTCGTAACCCGGAATACGTATCGTGGTGATGTTGAGGGCATCCAGCAGACGGTCGATGAACGGCAACTGCTCGGCAATGTCCTCTGGCATCGCGTCTCGCTGCGCTTTGTATTCGGGAAACGAGATGTGACGTTGCGTTGGCTCGGACGTATCAAAAGCGACGGCGATATGCGTCGGTTCTTCACGCTTGAGGATATCGAGCGTGGTGTTGAGCATCCCGAATACGGCGGAGGTGCAAAGTCCCGAGGAAGTGAATCGAGGACTTCGAATCAGAGCGAAGTGAGCACGATAGGTGAGCGCCATACCGTCAAGCAGGAACAGCTTCTTTGTCTCGGGAAAAAGCTCTTTCGATTTGGCGGCCATTTGCGGTGCTTGCAACGGTAGGTGAGGAGACTTGCCAACATGGACGAGATGATAGTTTGCTGCGCGTCAATCTAACGATTAGCCGCCATGCTTTACAGGATGGCTCTGCGAAGAGGCGTTCCGCTTTCACGAAGGCCATCAAGTAAGGGCGGCTCGCGTGGACAGCGGTGAACACCCAACGATCGCAACCCAATGGGTTTTGCGTGAACGTAGGAATCAGGGTCAGCCTGATTCGGCGATTCGAGCTTGATGACGATCCGCTTCAAGCGGGATCGGCTCGGACTCTGCTTGAGTCTCTCGGGGCGTTTGAAGGTAAGACGCCAAGATCGCCGTGCTCTTGGACGAGGATCCAGGGGGGGAGTGAGCTTCGGCGCTCACGCTCAAACAGGCGTCGGTGAATAACAAATCACGCTGAGAGTGGAGCGTGCGTTCAGCGATGTCCGACGCAACGCTTCGCTGACGACCAGAGAGCGTTGTGGGATGGTCGGTGTCGTCGCGTCGAAAATGAAATGAACGGCATTCCAAACGTTCGATCGTTCCACTTACCGAGTCGATCCAAATCAATCCGCGGACTTCTCCCGAGCTACCGAGCAGCATGATCTCTTCGACGAGGAATGGGCGGCGCATCAGGCGGGTCCAAGCAGACGGTTTGCTATCAAAGCCGCCAGTTTATCCCGAATTCGAAGGCCGCGCGCGAAAGAAGAGCTGGAATCATCCGTGATTCTGCCGGATCGATCGGATCGTCGCGCGCCTTTCCGCCAGCCCTGCGCAGATTGAATCGACCGGAGCACATTGGAGCAAGCAGCGAAGTTAGATCGCGCGCATAGCAGTCGCTTTGGCGTGTTTCCAAGCGATCACGGCCAATCAGCTACTTCCCCTCGATGTATTCCAGTTGAATCGCAGCTTGGGGCAGTTTGGATTGCAGTTGGTCGACGCCTGCTTTGGTGACCGCCGTTCGGGTCACCTTCAGGTCCTTCAGGTTCTTCAAGTTTTCCAAGTTGACCAGTCCATTGTCGGTGATCTGAGTCGAGCCGAGATGCAGGTAGGTCAGGTTCGTCAGGTCTTTTAGATACGGCATCCCTTGGTCGCTCAATCTCGTGTTGTCCAGGTTCAGCCAAGCCAGCGAGGTTAGCCCCTTGACCGGTTCGACCCCAGCATCGGAGATATTCACTCGCCACAAATTCAGTTTCTTGAGTTTGGAGAGTTCGGCAAGCGGCGGCATCGAATCGTCAAACAACTGCGCACACTCGCTGAGGTCGAGCTCTTCGAGATTCTTGAGTTGCGGTAGCAGAGCGATTCCCGTGGAATCGATTTGGTTGCGGGCGATTCGTAGTTTCTTCAAATTCGGGAAGTCCGCCAGGATCGCAATCGACTCGTTGCCAATCGTCGTCTCCGCCATGTAAAGCTCTTGCAGGTTCTTCAGCCCTTTGAGTTGTTGAAGACCCTCTTCGCTGACCCACAAGAAGTCGACGGCCAATACCTTCAGGCTGGGCAACTTGGCGACGTGGACCATTCCATCATCGCTGACGGAGCAGGCTCCGTTCTTCCCCGATAGGCGAAGTGCTTTCAGTCCCTTCAGCGGTGTCAGGTGAGCAAGACCGTCGTCGCTGATTGCGCAATCTCCCAGCTCCAAATCGGCCAGACCCGGGATCTTTGCCAGCACCTTGAGGCCATCGTCGGTGATCGACGTTCCGCCAAGACGTACTCTGCGAAGTTTGGGGAGTTGCGTCAGCGGCTCGAGTTGCGAGTCCTCCACCGTCGAACCGCGGAAGTCGACGGTTTCGATCAAACCCTCACCATTACGATCGATCTTGTCGGTGATTGCCTCGAGCGCGACAACAGCCTCCGCGTTATCCACGGGGCTGGTGTTGGCTTTCGTGGCCACATCGGCGGTCGTGTCCGGGGAGAGCACCGATTCAGAGGGCGCCGACGACGGCTTTCGATTACAGCCCGTCGCGATCATCGCGACGAAGAGGCTCAGGCAAAGCAGGGAAGAGCGTAACAACGGAGACTCCTTACGGACCACGTTTCCGGTCCTGACAAACGTTCCCTGAACTTCACAGTGAGGTGCAGGTGTGTCGTAACACGATGGCGTCGAGGCGTGCGACAACACGCCGACATTGGATACGACCTTCTTGGCTGGCGTGGACGATCGCCGATCAAAGGCGCTTGATCGATCGCAGATCTAGGCCGATTGTACGACTTCCCAACCCTTTCGGTACTCTTTCCGAAGGTACTTGTCAGCCTCGGGGCAGTTGGTGGCTCGGAGGTTCTCGCCGTCCCAGTCGAGTTGCTTGCCGGTCCTGAAGGCGACATTGCCCAGCAAGACAGACTCCGTCAGAGCCCCCGAATAATCGAAGTTACAGGTTGTCGGCGAACCATCTTTGCAGGCCTTGATCCACTCGGCGTGGTGCCCAATGGAGTTTGGGATCGTCGGTTCGGGTGGTTCAAATTCCGCAAACTTCTCTCGCGGAAAGAGCTTGTAGTTGGAATAGGTTGAGAAGAGGTTGCCTTCGGAGCCAACAAACATGACTCCACTTCCTGG
>JBPCVD010000471.1:0-6100 GCA_051010815.1 Rubripirellula sp. | reverse complement strand
GCCAGTTGTCGTCGCAGTGGACCGGCGAGTTGGTTGATTGGAACGCTGATGTCGGTTCCGTCAGGCTTGCGAATCGTGACGTCGGTCGCCGTCCGCGAAATGAATCTCGCTTCGATTTTGAATTTTCCCGAAGCGTCGCTCCACATTCGCCAATGCCCTTCACCGTTGGGGAAACGCATCTCGTCCACCGAGAACTCACGAACCTTCAGCGACGATCCCCATTTGTATTCGACATTCGCAAAGCCGTCGTTGTAGTCCAGTATCTTGCCCCGGTACCACGTGTTGATCCATTTCGCCTCGACCTCGTCCCCGACCCGGACGGGATTCACCTTGTCGCGGTCGCGTTGAGCGTTGGCCGGGGGCGTTCCCCATGTACCGAGGCAGCATGCCAACAGGAGAATCCAATGGTGAGACGAGAATCGGTCATGTTTCCATGCACGTCCAAATGCCATGAATGCACCTTCGAGAGTGGATTTCGAAGCTGGCCGACGTGTTGATGGCTTCGAAAGGGCGAATGGGGTGGCGGAGCCGGTTCGCCGAACCCCACCGGGAGGTCAACGTGCCGCTCAGCCAAGCTATGATTCTAGCCGGAAATATCGACGATGGCACGAACGGACAACGTTTGATCGACCCAGCGACGCTTTAGAGTTTTGTTGACGCGTAGAAGTCGATCATGCTTAGATACAGATAGGTTGCCGTGGCAAGACTTGCCAGGAGTACGATCCCACCGGCGAGTCGCATTCGCTTGAGTTGCCACCACATGAACAGTCCCGTCAGTCCCCAGCAAACCATTGCGATTGCCATCGCATCGACGAACAGGGACCAGTAAGAGCGACCGTTCCAATGTGGTGACTGACCATGGGACGTGTGAAGTCGCAGCATGAATTGTCGTAAAGACATTCCGTCCTCACCAGTGTGGCGGGTGACGTCGACATGTCCGTCTTTCAATACGTAAGTAATTCGCGCGGGCTGGTCGTCCACCAGAGCCAGGAAGTTCAGCTTCGTCCAACCAAAGGGACGCGGATTGCCGTTTGATTCGATTCCTTGGACGGCAAGAATGTCGGTGACCGAACTTTGGGCTATCTGTTGAGGATCAGGAGCCAGGTTGAGATTGTGAATGTCCCTCAGGAGCGGTTCCAGCGTCTCTTGCTTCGCGGGGTGTTTGACGACATCGGCGTCTTTCGTGATCGGATCAATTTGAATGACGTACCGGTCGCCGGAGGCGCGGATTTCGAACTGGATTGGATTCGTGAATTCCGCGCGATGATCTTTTGCCAAAGTAATCCGGGTCTCCGCCGATGCGGCTTCGAGTGCATCCACGACGTGTTGGGCCAGTACATCCGGAGCTGGAAACTCACCTAAAGAAGAATCGGTCAACGCGTCTGCCGGCACGTGTTGAGACTCAATCTCGGGAAACAGTCCTTGGTGATTGAACATGCCACCCGTGACGCCATACAGAAACACCCACGGCAGAAGAAACAATCCAGCGAACAGGTGGGCGCGGCGAATCAGAATCTTCACTCGCGCGGAGATCGAACGCCGGCGAACCGAGGAGTTCGGTGGCAAGTCCGCATCCATTGATTCTGTCTGCGTGCCCGAAAGTTCGCTCGTCTCTCGGAATTCATTGGGAGTGACGCTTCCGCTTGTCGATCGAGACATATTTGTAGATGGATTTTGGGAATGATATGTTGCGGCAGCGGTTCGCAAAGCAAGCGGTTGTCCATCCTGGTTGGGCAGCATGGATCGTGAACTGGTCGCCATGGATCGTGAACTGGTCGCACGGTCGAAAGCGGCTGGTCACGGCGCATAGCATACAGGCCTATGCGTCAGGCAGTCACGTCTCGTGTCGAGGCGAGCAAGGTTGGGCGGGTGATGCTTCCTGTTCTTCCTTGCCGACGATCAAGCGGCCGGTCAAAAGTCGCGGCGTCTTGAAGTCTGTTCAGCGAGTATAAGCATTCGGTTGTACGAAGCTTCCTCTCTGCTCCTGCCCGGAAGTCATCACAGAAGATGGCTCCAGCTCAAAGCTCGAACCGCGTGCGGAACGTGTCGAGCGACCGGTCACTCAAGCAGGTAGGGTCAGGTAGTCAGGGGCAAGCAAGAGAGTTCTGTCGAACACCGTCGATTCCATCGGAAACAAATTCAAGACTCCGTCAGTCCACGCATGCCTGGCTTAAAAAGCCTCAGCGTCAATGACTTCTTTGTTCGCTCGCGTCGTGAGTGCATGGTAGACGTCTTCGTCAATGAACTGAGTGAGCATGCGAACCGATCCGTCCGACAAAATGAACTGCGCTCCGCCCGGGTGGTAGCTGCGAAAGTCCTCGAAGTGGCCGACCGGACTGTTGGGTGGATGGTCTGAAGCGCCAATCACCCGCGCGGCGCCGGCGTTCGCATCGTGAATGAAACCGTGCCAGACCGAGCCGCCGAGCCGACCGTCACGTTCGCCAACCATCAATGTCTGGGAGAGTCCATCGAGGATGTCGCGAAAACGGTGGCGACTGTTTCCATAGAACAAACCGTTGCCTTCATACAGGTCGTCGTGAATGTCCTGCGTGCCATAGACGCCAACGTAGTTCGATTTCGCGATCCGGAATAGAAAGTCTGGACCGATGTCGACGTTCTCGCCATGGTCGTGCTCTTCTTCCTCTTCCTCCTCCTCCTCCTCATCCCCGTGTCCTTCGGCGATGAAGTAAATCGGGTCCAAGACGTCGCTGGGGCAGATGAAAGCTTCGACGGGCTTGATTCGAACCTCATCGTGATAGCTATCTTCGATGAAGAGACTGAAGTTAATTTTTTCGTAGGCAGCACTCTCTTCCATCTGAGGTAGAATGGCCGACGCCCAACCCCAACCCGATTCATGCGCGTTCGAGTCTGATACCCAACCGCTCGGCAACTGCCGGTAGGCGCTGTGATAGTTGTGAAGTGAAACACCAATCTGGTGCAGGTTGTTTTGACAGGACATGCGTCGGGCGGCCTCGCGCGCAGCCTGTACCGCAGGTAGAAGCAGCCCGACCATGATTGCGATGATCGCAATCACGACGAGGAGTTCAACTAACGTAAATCCATTCGGGCGCACTTGACGACGCCCTCTCCAAACCGGAGTGAAGGCAGATGGCATTGTTTTTCCGCAATGATGTGTTCATTTGATCGGGGTCACGATGCGTTGTTGGCAAGCCCTGTGAGCTTGTGAAACGCGGGCTGCGACATGAGTCGCGAGTAATCGTGGTTGAATGACTCAACTTGCCTGACACTGTGTCACCGAATCAGGCTCTTGGATCGGGCTCAAGTCGATGTGGACATCAGGCGGTGCTTCGAAGCGATGCCCCGAAACGAAATCAAATGAACAGCGGTGGGCCTCGCGAGGATGTAACGCCTCGCGCTTGCTGAATGTGTTGTGCAGGCGCCACTTCGATCGATGGCTCGGACGCAGCCGTATACGTCGGCGTCTGAATTACGATTCGTTGGGAAGTCAGCGACCGCGCGACACAGAGAGCGCACAGACCGTGACAACCAATCGAACCAGACGGGGACATCTCGATTGCGTCAACTGGATGCGATGTCTTCCACTCATCTCCGGCATGGTGATGGTGGTGACCGCAGTCGTGGTGATGATCAAGTTGTTGGTGTGTTGTGTTTCCCTCGTGGCCATGCGACGCATGGCATTGGGTGCCAACATGCGCATGCCCACCGTGATGGTGGAGCGATGGAAGAATCCAACCTCCGACCATGTAGGTGATGAGCGCGACGCTAGCTGTCAGACGTTGCACGATAGGGGTAACAGACTGGGAGGTTGGGGTAGTCAAACACTGTGAAAACTAAGCATGGCGAACCTGGGGCGCTTCGACGGTGACTTGAATCTTCGAACAGACTACATCAGATTGTCGCCAGGGCAAATCAAGTGGATTCATTGCAGGACCATCCGTTGCATCGAAGTTTCTGAATGAGGTCGTTCGCGCGAAGCACGATGAGGGCGTTGGGGGAGCGACTCGTGACAGGCATTGCAATGACCTCACCGCAAGATTTCCGTCACCCTTCCCACCTCTTCGCTTTGGCGTTGGCTGCCAGCAGTCAGTCGCACTTGGTCAAGGCAGGTGACTGAGCCGAAATCGCATTTTCGTCTACATGCACTGGAATTGCAATAGCGTAGCATGTGCTAGTGAGTGCATCTGCTGAGTGGCGGCACGGTCACGCAGATGGGTACGGTCATGCTGCAGGGTCGCATCCGGATCACTGAATGATTTCCGCCACACAATCTCTTGTAGCGAGCGTAGGGGGCAACTCTTGAACACGGTTGCAAAGGAGTTCCGGGAGATTCAGCACCGTTGCAGTTCTCCGACGCAACGATTCGTCGTCGCGGCCTTGACGAGTCGGGCCAACTTTCGATCGTGATGCGATACGTTCAGGGAAAGAATCTATCAGGAGTCATGGACGAGTAATGTGATGGTAATTCAGCAACGCGCGCACGTTTTCCCATTGAAGCGCGGCTTGATATCTTTCAGCCGTGATCAACGCAATCTCGCAAGCGCATAGCAAGGAATTGATTCACTGTCACGGATGAGGTATTTGACAAGCAGAGTCAACACTCTGTGCCAACCGAAATGAGATGGCTTCTTAACAAAGAACTGTCGCATCATCGCCGTGAGCGATTCAATGATTGCGAGGAGGTGCTGGATGAGTTGCTGCGAATACGAAATGTCCCGTTTGCGATTTGTTGTGATCCAATTCATCGGTAGAGTTAAGGCCTAGACTGGCGTTTAGGCAGTCTAGGCTGCTAGATTCATTGATTGAATCGCAAGCTCCGACCAAGTATTTGATGCGCATGCCACATCCGAATAGTTCAAGCCAGTCTCCTTCGGAGATCGTTTGTACCGAACAGCTATGTCGTTTTGACTCCGGTGAGCGGTTTGTGCGTTCGTGGCGTCCGCAAGACACTGCTGTTTCCTCCGATCACATCTCTACCGTCCTCGCGGTGGTCCACGGACTTGGTGACCACTCGGGAAGATTCGACGAGATGGCTCGATGGTTCGCCGAGCGAGGAGTTCATGTTTATGCCTTGGACCTGCTGGGCCATGGAAATAGCCCGGGGGATAGGATGGTGATTCCCAGCTACGAAGCACTGCTCCACGATGTAGAGAACTTTGTCGACTACGTCCAGCGCCGGCACGAACATTCACCATTGGGATTGTTTGGGCAGAGTATGGGTGGCAATCTAGTGTTGAACCACCAGCTTCGAGGGTATTCTCGAACTGCGTATGTCATTGCGGGCTCGCCCATGTTGCGATCAGCAAATCAACCGGGTGCGATCAGCATGTTCTTCTTGCGAATGCTCTCGCAGGTTTGTCCAAATATCAAGATTAATGGAAACGTGAATTCGTCAGAACTGAGTCGTGACCCGGAAATGCAGCAAGCCTTTCAAGAGGACCCGCTGGTGCAACATGGGATCACGTTGAAATTGGGGCGCGTCTTGATTGATTCTGGTGAATGGGCACTTCAAAGCGCTCACCAGATTCCGACCACAGCATTACTCACGCACGGGAGTGAAGATCGCATTACCTGCCATCAAGCTTCGATCGAGTTTGCCGAAAGATCTCAGGGAATGGCGACCACGAAGATCTGGCCTGGAGGCAAGCATGATCTTCACCACGATACGGCGCGCGACGAGTATTTCGCCAGCATGCTGGCATGGATCCGCGAGATCGACGTTGTATAGCTCGTCAGAGCTTGCCACGCGTCGCGCTCAATTTAAGCGTACTGCCTGTTTGCTCTCCGACGTTGATCGGATGAATTAGCCTGAGCGACGGCTTCCGTTAATTGAGGTTTCAAGCATCGCCCAAATTGTCCGAACGAGACTGGACCCAGTCGTTCGAGGCATGGTGATGTTCACGCGATTCGTGGTCGTGAGGTCGATCGAGCGCCGAGTGCATTTCGAGCACCCGGATATGCCACATGGCCCGGATAAGCCACATGGCCAGGAAATGCCGCGGTCGCCACCGCGAATTCGGGATGAGAACAGGTTGCGACCTACATTGAGCATCACAAGGGTGTGATTCAACCAATCTTCGCACCTATCAAGCCCCGTGGGCTTCCTGGCATTCCACAGCTT
>JBPCVD010000470.1:0-3118 GCA_051010815.1 Rubripirellula sp. | reverse complement strand
GTCACAGACTTCGCTACTTTTATGATCGAGCCAATGGGTCCAGCATCGTAGACTCCTAAGCGGTGATCGTCCTGACCAGCCACAAATACGCCGCGCACTGGAGAGTGAACATCCCCCAAAACATTGTCGCAAGACAAGTAGTCGTCTTCTTGCGCGAGGGCGTTCATGTTTGATATTGATGCTTCGTCGAAATGATGTGAATGGATAGAAAGATCAGCGCAACCCTGATCGTCGGGCAGAAGGATGCGGATGCTGGGCCGTTCTGGCGCGGTTTCAGCGAGCGAAAGGCTGAAAGCTACTTACATTTTCGAGGTGGCCTCAATTGGAATCGCGGCTGATGTACGGGCATCCCCTTTTCAGAGCGCCGAAAAGTTCGTCAACGGTCGCGGCGTACCTCGGATCATTCGCGTAGTTGCAATAGCCCTCTTTGTCATTGGCGACGTCACAAAACTCGACGCCGCCCGATCCACCCTGTCCCCATATGGACTGAAATGTGTTCTCATCAGTTTCAGTTTTTCCTTGATGCAGATGACGTGAATTCGCCAAACGGTCGGTTCTCAAATTGCTGAAGCGCCTTGGAGAGCTCGCGTTTCATTCGGGCGGCAACTTCGGGGTTCTCCACGAATACGTTGTGATTCTCCTCCGGGTCCGCTTTCAGGTTGTAAAGCTGATCGGCCTCGAAGTAGTGTGGATTCGCGCGCGATGCATGATGCCCCAGATGTCCGTTACGAGTCAGATAGGGCCGATCAAGTTTCGGGTTGTCTTGGAAGGCCTGGAACTTGTGGCCCCGACCGATTTTTGTTTGCACATCCTCGGGATAGCGCACGGCAATGTATTTCCATTGTTCGGTTTTCACTGCCCGTGAATGGCCCATCTCGCCCAGCAGCACATCTCGCAGTGGTTTCTGACTGCCTTCGAGTACTGTTTTGAAGCTGATCCCATCGATCAGGTAGTCCGTCGGCCGCTCGATGCCACAGAGATCGAGAACGGTTGGAGCGAAATCGATGTTGGCGATGATACCTTCGTACTTGGAACCGGCATCAATTGTCCCAGGCCAGAGGCAAAGCATTGGCACTCGCATGCCGTACTCGTGCAGCGTCGTCTTGCCGTGTCGGTAGGAGCCATGATCCGACACGAAGACAATCAGCGTCTCTTTTTCGATGCCGAGTTGCGTTACCTTGTCAATGATCGTGCCGACGCCATCGTCCAGCCACAGAGCGTAGGCGTCGCGATCTTGGAATCCAGCTTCACGATTGCGTTTCAACACATCTTGGCGTGAAGGCAGAACGCTGAATCCTTCCGGCACGAATCCTTCGCCGGTCATGCGAGGATCGGCCTCCAGTGAATACCGGTTCACCCAGGGAGACGGCCCGTGATGCAACGTGGTGGAAACGCACAGGAAGAACGGACGGTCGTCAGACGATTCGAAAAACTCAAACGCATTGTCGACGGTCCAGTCGAGGTTATGCGCATTCAATGCATCGCAGTTCAGTTCCTTCAAATTGGCCGCGTAGATTCCATCCGCAAAGTCGAAGCCGTACTTTCTGATCTCGTCACACCACTTCTGATGGTTTGCCCGCATCAGCGAGTTGATCTTCGGATTGCGCGGATCGGCGTCCTGGGACCAGCCCATTTGCTTCGCCGTATCGGCAGATCGGTTTGTGTGCAGCCAATCATGGCGAACGACATGTGATTTGCCCACGAAACCGGTTCGATAGCCATTTTGCTGGAGCACCTTCGCCAGATTCAGGCGATGCGGTTCCAGCTCGCCAATGTTTTCCACCTGGGTTTGATCGCCGGGAGGATGCTCTCGCATGAACCTTTCACCTTCGCAGTTCCCCGCGTAGCGTCCGGTCAAAAAGCTGTATCGCGAAGGTGAACAGACCGTCGAAGTGACGTTGAAATTACTCAGATAGAGCCCGTCCTTTGCCATCTGATCAATCCGGGGCGTATGAACGTTCCCCCCCATGAAGCCGAGCGAATCCCAGCTTTGATCATCAGTGATGATAAAGACGATATTCGGCTTGTCAGCGGCAGCATCGACTGACGCGCAAATGATCAGCAGCGGTACCAACGCAGCGATGAGAATCAGCAATTTCATTGTCTTCGAAGCCCCTCAGTCCGCCCGGGAGCCGATGCGGACTCAGCTTGGGCTTGGGACCTGACCAGCAGTTTGTGCATCTTCTCTCGCTGCTGTCGATAGTTGTCATCAGCGACCAGGTTGTGATCTTCGTGTGGATCGCCGTTCAAGTCGTAGAGTTCGGCTTGATCGGAACTGCCCCATTCGGCGTACCGCCATCGTTTGGTGCGGATCGAACGTCCGAGCAGTTGTCCACGACTGACCACAGTGTAGGCGACCTCTTTGCCCGCGCCGTGTGGATCGTCCAGCAAAGCAGCGAAACTCTTTCCTTGCAGCCCAACCGGAGCCTTGACTCCGCAGAGGTCACTCAGGGTTGGCAGCAGATCGACCAGTTCGACCAGCCCTTCGGTGTGTGAACCTTCGGCAGTGCGCCGAGGCACGCGAACAATCATCGGAACGCGCGCACATTCTTCGAACAGCGAGACCTTGCCCCACAACGAATGCTCGCCGAGATGGTACCCGTGATCCGATGTGAAAACGATGATCGTGTCGTCCCAATGTCCACTTTGTTGCAGCGATTCAAGCAACAGACCAATCTGTGCGTCGATGAACGTGATGCATGCGTGATAAGCTTGCATGTACTCGCGCCGCAGCTTGTCGTTCTCAACACCCAATTCAAATCCGAATGCTGTGTAGCGTTTGACGATCGCCAATTTTGGGCGGTACTTCCAATCGTCCTTCGGAGTTGGGCGATACCGAATTGCATCGAGCGGATACTGATCAAAATACTTCTGTGGTGCCCAGTACGGGACGTGCGGTTTCTGGATGCCACAAGTGATGAAGAAAGGTTTGTCGCCGTGAGCCTTTTCATCCAACCATTTGGCGACATGGCGAACATTCTTGCCGTCTTTATGTTGGTCGTCGCGAAGCTGTGTCGGTCCGTGGCCGGGCGGATTTTGTCCGCCAATCAACTTGCGATTCTGCTTAAGAATCATTTGCCATGCTCGCTCGTTGTTCTCGTCTGCGATGGAGCCATTC
>JBPCVD010000469.1:0-5964 GCA_051010815.1 Rubripirellula sp. | reverse complement strand
TCAAGGCAGCGATCCTGGATGAATTGAATCTGACCGCAAGTGTTGGCGTCGCGCCGCTGAAATTTGTGGCGAAGATTGCGAGTGATTTGAATAAGCCCGATGGATTTGTGGAAGTTGGGAGCGATGGAGTCGTGGCATTTCTCGATCCACTTCCTGTGTCCCGGTTGTGGGGTGTGGGACGCGTTGGCAGAGAGAAGCTGCGGCGATTGAATCTGAACACGATTGGTGATATTCGCGTATTTGATCGCCGAGTCTTAGTGGAGAAGTTCGGCAGTTGGGGCGAGCATTTGTGGAGGCTCGCTAATGGCATTGATGAACGAAAGGTCGTTCCCGATCGGAATGCGAAGCAGATCAGTCACGAGCGAACATTTTCGGAGGATCTGGTCGACGTTGAAATGATGCGTGCGATCATTAGCCATTTGTGTGAACAGGTGGCGCGGCGTCTGCGAAGACATGATCGACTTAGCAAGAGTGTGACGATCAAGTATCGCCGCGAGGACTTCCAAACATTTGCCCATTCTCGGACGTTTGGTTCGGCAACCGATTCGACCGACGAAATCTATCGAGTCGCATCGGAAATGCTCGACGAAATGCGGTCGAGGCAACCACGGCCGGTGCGTCTGTTGGGGGTCAGTTTGGGCGGCCTGACGACGAATTCTACGCCGCGACAAATGTCGCTGTTTGATTCACGGCAGGGGCAGTCGTCTCAGCACGCGATCGACAAGGTCGTCGACCAGCTGAGTGACCAACTCGGGAGCGACTCGGTGTATCGGGCCACCAGTCACGATTGGCTAACGCGCAAGAAGAAGTCGTAACGAAAAAACGACGCGTCAGCATGATGCTAACGCGTCGTAGAGTCGCTTCAGGAATCCATTAGCCCAGCGGCCACGAACGGATGCTTAGCTGATCGGATTGGGCTCGTAAGGAATGTCCTCGATCGTTTCCATTGGCAACTTGGCGACGGTCAAGCCTGCTTCTTTCGAGATGCCATCGACGGCTTCTTGAGCTCGCTGAACAATGCTTTCTCGCGTTTGGCCTTTGTAGCTCTGATTCGAAGCACTCGGGCTGACGGGGCCATCGAATTCAATCGATGCGAGGTGTTTGACAAGATTCACGTGATTGAGCAGGCCGTCCTGTTCGGGAAGCACGCGATCGGTCGAGGTCGCTTTGGTTGGATCGATGTCCGAGGGCACGGATCCAAGGCGGACAGCAACGATGTCCGAAGCACTCAGTTCGCTAAGTTGGTCCATAGCACCGTCACCGACGACCCAGTCCCAAGTGTCGACGAGCAGGCCGACGTTCGGGCCCGCGATCGCTTTGGCGAGCGCCAAGAAGCCTTCGACATTCCGGATGAAGGGGAATTCCTTACCTTCTTCCAATTCTTTGCCGGCGGAGAAACCAACACCGAGTCGAATGCCACGTGCCCCCAGGACTTCCGCAGTTTGGGAGAGTCGCGTGGACTGGATATCAAAGTACTCGTGGTATGGAAGCCGATCCGTCGCCGCAGGGACGCGAATGTAGGCGCGGGTCGCACCGAGTTCTTTTGCCATGTCAGCGATTGGGTGCAGGCTACCGACCTGACTGGTGAACGCATCTTCGTCCGCATCAAGATCGATGCCCAAGTCAAAACCGCCGATTTGAATTCTGGCTGCTTCCAGGTATTTCGCGGCGTCCTGGACGTTGGATCGTTGGGCGCGACGGAGCATCTCGTGCATGTCGACGTCCATGCCGGTGAAGCCGTAGGTCAAGGCAAGTTCGATCAACTCGCTTTGACGACCGTTGATTCCGAGCGATTGTGGAGAAAAGTTCTTCAGCATTGAATCTGTTCCTGATGGTTGATTTGGTTTCGACGCGGTCGAATCGTGACGTGTTATCCCGCACCCAGCCGGGGTGCGACTCGCTGACGAGAGAGTGAAAATTGGGTAGCATGATCGCCATCAGGCACCGTTCTACCGGGCCGATCATGCCGTCAATGTACGGTTGGACGTTATGCGGGAGGCTTCTTGAAGCGGGAGAGTATCGCAGAATTGGTGTGTTTCAGCCAAGGGGCGTTCCCGCGACGCCTGATGGATGAATTGACGCCTATCCGACCCGGTGGCTGCGACCCGGTGGCTGCGATTTGGAGACGCCCTGGGGCGAGCGGGCAGTCCGGTTGTTGCTTGAGCATGAAATCTTCGGGCGGTGAAGTTCATTTGCCGTGCCCACGAGTTCCCTGAAACCCCAAGACCGTTGAGTGACTGACTCAGGAATCGAATTGGAAGCATCCACAGCCGAAGTGATCGTGCTTGGAACGGGGACGAGTGTTGGCGTGCCCGCGCTGGGTTGCAATTGCGAGGTCTGTCGTAGTGACAATCCGCGGAACAATCGGACCCGTTGCTCGATCGCAGTGCGGACGGCCGCAGGCACGATTTTGATTGACACTCCCCCGGACATGCGCTCGCAGTTGCTTCGCGAAAAGATCCCTCTTGTGCATGCCGTCCTGTACACGCACGAGCATGCCGATCATCTTTTCGGACTCGACGATCTGCGTCTGTTTCCTTTTCGGCTTGGCACTCCCGTTCCACTATTCTGCGAATCGACGGTTGAGGCTCGGATACGGAAGTCATTCGACTATGCCTTCAGCGACCGCGAAGACACGCACCCTGGGGCGACGCCGCGTCTTGAGTTCGAGACGATTCATCCGGATCAAATCTTCGACGTTTTGGGATTGAAGGTTGTGCCGATTCGAATGTTACACGGTCCGCATTTCGAGGTGCTGGGTTTTCGCATCGGTGACTTCGCCTATTGCACCGACACCAACCACATTCCTGCCGCATCGCTTGAACACTTGAGCGGAATCGACACACTTGTCATCGATGCGCTACGAAAGAATCCTCATCCGACACATTTTTGTGTTGACGAAGCGGTGGACGTGTCGCGGAAACTCAATCCACGTCGGACGTACTTGACGCACGTGTGCCACGATCTAGACCATGAAGAAACGAACACGTGGTTACCGGATGGGATCGAGCTCGCATACGATGGGTTGCGGCTAACGATTCGTGTCTAGATGACGAGGGAGGCGGGTTGCGGCATGCTCGATTGAGCGTGGTTCGTATTCGCCTCGACGTGGAAGTGCGAACGGGCGTGCAACGAACAGGGTTCATTGGAACAAGGGTCTGATATGAAGATTGTGATTGTTGGGGGTGTTGCAGGTGGTGCCTCGGCTGCGACCCGCGCCCGAAGGATGAATGAGGATGCTGAGATCATCCTGTTCGAGAAAGATGGGTACGTTTCCTTCGCCAACTGTGGGCTTCCTTATTACATTGGGGGCGAAATTCCGAAACGAGAGTCGTTGCTAGTTGCGACGCCTGAGTTCCTACGGCGAAGATTTAAGTTGGACGTTCGCGTGCGACAAGAGGTGCTAGGAATCGATCGCAGCAGCAAGACTGTGACGATTCGAAATCACGAAACGAACGAGTCGTACACCGAGACCTATGACAAATTGATCCTGGCCCCAGGAGCGTCCCCGTTTGTCCCGCCGATGGATGGAGCGAACGCCGAGAACTTGTTCACGCTGAGGAATGTCGAGGACACGGATCGCATTACATCGTACGTCGACCGTGAGCAGATGAAGCGGGCTGTCGTTGTGGGCGCCGGTTTCATTGGGCTGGAGATGGTAGAGCAACTCGCTCATCGTGGGATGACAACAACACTTGTGGAATTGCAGCCGCAAGTGCTTCCGTTGCTCGATCGTGAGATGGCGGCGCCTTTGGAGGATGAGTTGCGTGAGCAGGGGGTTCAGTTGCATTTGGGCAAGAGCGTGGCGAAGGTCATTCTCAATGAAGAGTCAGTGGGAACCGCGGTGGAATTGAGTGATGGGACGGTGATGCCGACCGACCTAGTGATTCTGGGCATTGGCGTCCGGCCGAACGTGAAGCTGGCACAGGAGGCGGGGCTTGAACTTGGGGACAGTGGTGGGATCGCGACCGGCGATTTCATGCAGACCTCTGATGAAGATATTTATGCGGTGGGTGATGCAGCCGAATATCCGTATTCGCCGACGAGCGCTCGCATGCGTGTCGCCTTGGCAGGGCCTGCCAATCGAGCCGGTCGCTTGGCAGGGCAGCATGCGGCGACGGGAAGTTCCGATCCAATGCAGCCGGTCTTGGGCACCTCCATCGTGCGCGTGTTCGATAAAACGGCGGCGATCACCGGATTGAGTGAGGGCATGGCGATACGATCCGAAATGGATGTAAAGGCGGTCACGATCGTTGCGAAGGATCACGCCGGGTACTATCCGGGGGCCGAGGCGATGACGTTGAAACTCCTGTACGCGCCCGAAACGGGAAAAGTATTGGGGGCTCAGGTCGTCGGGGGTGTCGGATGTGACAAGCGAATCGATGTGATCGCAACGGCAATGCATTTTGGGGCGGGCGTACGTGATCTATCCGGTCTGGATCTCGCATACGCGCCTCCGTTCGGCGCCGCGAAGGATCCGGTTCACCTTGCGGCCTTCGTGGCTTGCAACGAATTAGATGGAATTGAGTCGTACTGCCCCGCCGGGGCTTCTCTGGACGGCTACCAAGTCGTTGACGTTCGAACGCCCGCTGAAGTGGCAAAGACGCCGATCGGCGGCGCGGAAGGTTCGATCAATATCCCCGTTGATGAGCTCCGTGAACGTCTCTCGGAGCTTGACGATTCAAAGCCGACGGTCGTCAGCTGTGCTGTTGGGATCCGCGGTCACATCGCCGCTAGAATCTTGAAGCAGAGCGGCTTCGATGTGCGCAACCTGGTGGGCGGCGCGACGGTACGCAATCGGGCATGGCGGCCGAAAAACTAAATAGTGTCAACGTCGGACGGTCACAACTGGAAATGCGTATCGTTCGTGCCGCGGCAAAATCGTCCTGATCAGACCCCAGAAAATGCAAGTCATGGTTCAATGGATGAGATGGGTGTGTCAGTTCAGTCTCGCCGGACCTTTCAATACTCGTTGAAATGGTTTCTGGCGTTTGTCTGCATGGCAGCGTTGTTGGCCTGGGTAATTCATTGGCTCAATGATGAGTCGCCGACGGATCAGTTCCTGGCCTATGAGAAGGCCAAGGCTTACCACGGAATGACGGCCACGATCGGACCGAACCAAATCCGGATTGAATCGATCGTCAGGAATCAGAGGTCTGGGCCGTTGCTGAAGGCACCGTTGTCGATTGACGGAATCCCTGATGTCGATTCGAATCGGCCCGTTGCCTTGGAGTCCGAACTCGAAAATGCAGGGCCATGGCTTGATGTGGTTCAGATCGAGCTGATGCCAGGTTCCGATTTGCTGGATATTTTGGAACTACGTGTCTTCGATCACGCCACGCGTGAAGAGCTGCAAGTTGGTCATCCAGCATGTGGTTACCGAGTCGTGCCGCCGAACCTGTTGCACGTCTACGGTCTCGGGACCGAGATCCCTAAAGCGATCGATGTTTGGCTACGTGTCCACAGCTACGACGTCATGGATACGGTGCAGCAACTGCCACCCCGGCTCTATGCAGCCACGGACGTCGGTGGTTTTGAAGTGACGGTGGTCGAAGCTCAAACGGGCTACATCGGCTGGACCTCTAAAGATGGATTGATGCCGGTCACGGGGGAAAGTCACTCCGATTGTGCGTTAGTGCTCGACTGGGATGGTCCTGAGTCAGACACCAGCTACCAGATCGCCGCGTACAACAAGGATGGCGAGAAGTTTTTTCACGATCGTCTGGTCAATCCGCACTTCCATGGAGTGTCAAAAAGCGTGGTGCACTTCCCGGTTCCGCTCGATCAAATTGACCATTTGGAAATTCGTCCCCACGGCGGCAGGCATCGATTCTTTTTCGATGGGGTCCAAGTTCCCGAGCTCGCGCCGCAGCCTAGGTTTTCGAAGCCGCCGACAGCTGTCTTGGCGGTCGGTGGCGTGCCTGTGAAGTCCGAATTGGTTGAGTTCTTGCCGCTTGACGTGAC
>JBPCVD010000468.1:0-4198 GCA_051010815.1 Rubripirellula sp. | reverse complement strand
CTTGACGGGTCGTGGATTCGAATCGTGCCGCCTCCTGCTTCACTTCCGTTGATCACCAAGTCATAAGCTTGGGCTCGACAATCTTGCGGATCCTCTTTCAACAAAGGCAAGTCGCTTGCCAACGGCGCGGTGAAGGGATGATGCATGGCGTTCCACCGGCCGCTCTCTTCATCACGTTCGAACATTGGGAATTCGGTAACCCAGCTACAGTTGAGTTCTTGAGGATCAATCAAACCGAGTTCCGATGCCAGGCGTTTACGGAGGCCGGCCAGACCCTTGCAAGTGACTTCCCAACTATCGGCCAGGAACATCAGCAGGTCGCCCGGCTCACCAACCATCAATTCCTTGATCTCGGCAAGATGCGCTTCTTCAAAGTTCTTGCTGATGGGGCTCCACAAAGATCCATCGTCTTCCACTCGGAACCACGCCAACCCCTTCGCGCCAAAGTCACCTTTGACGTACTCGGTAAGTTCATCAATCTGGCGTCGCGAGTACTTGGTGGCCGCGTTCTTTACGGTGATGCCTCGAACGAACCCACCGGAATCCGCCGTGCCTCGAAAGACCCGAAACTCGGTCTTCTTAGCGACGGACGTGACATCAACGATTTCCATGCCAAACCGAAGATCGGGTGCATCGGAACCGAATCGCTGCATCGCCTCGCCGTACGTCATGCGTGGAAGCGGCGTCTTGACCTCTTTCCCCAGCACCTCTTTCGCCGTTCGCGCGACAAGGCCATCGATCAGCCCCATGACGTCATCGGCATCAACGAACGACATTTCCAGGTCAAGCTGCGTGAACTCGGGCTGGCGATCGGCACGCAGGTCCTCATCACGAAAGCACTTGGCAACCTGAACGTAGCGGTCGAAACCCGCCACCATCAAAATCTGTTTGTACAACTGCGGCGACTGAGGCAGTGCGTAAAAACTCGCCGGATGGACTCGGCTTGGAACGAGATAATCGCGAGCACCTTCCGGAGTGCTTCGTCCCAGGATGGGAGTCTCCACGTCAATGAAGTCATGCTCGGCAAAATAGTCGCGCATCGTCTTGACGATCGTGCTCCGCAACACCATCGCGCGTTGCATCTCGGTGCGACGCAAATCGAGGAATCGATACTTCAGACGCAGGTCTTCACCAGGTAGATCGGTTTGACTGGGCGTGAACGGCGGCGTCTCTGAAGCGTTGAGCACTTCGAAACGCTCGCTGCGAACTTCAATGTCACCGGTTGCCAGCTTGTCGTTGGTTTTTCCCTCCAAACGATTCGCCACCTTGCCGTGAATCAGGACCACGCTCTCCGCGGGGACCCGGCCTGCTTCGTCAATCAGCGAAGAATCGGCTTCCGGCGGCCCTATCACGACTTGCGTGACGCCGTAGCGGTCCCGCAAATCGATGAAGACCGCGCCGCCGTGGTCACGCTTGCTCTCGACCCAACCACAAAGGGTCACTTCGGTTCCAACGTCAGTTTTGCGGAGCTGGCCGCAGGTATGGGTGCGTAGCACGATCAGTCAGGGGTTGAACAGTGAGGGATCAGTTTGCGAGTGCAAGATTCTAGACGCAATTGCCCGCGTTGCTGAGGGGACACCTAACAAGCAAATCGACGTGGCAAAACGCTTGCCCTGTGTCGCCAGGACTCCTTGCCAACATCCATGCCAGGACTCCTTTTCAACGTCGTGGCAGTTCGCCGGTCGAGCGTGATTATCCCGGCAATAAGGCCCTCGAACCCGCGATGAGACGCCAATGGCTCTGTTCCGTGATCGCCCGCGTGCTTGGCCACATTTCGAAGGCCTCACCTTGCTCGTCGTCGCGCCAAAACGAATCGAGATGACAGCATGGCATCTGCGGATACGAAAAAAGAGCCGGCGAGTGAATCGCCGGCTCTTCCTAAAGTCGTATCGCTGGGCCGAGGTGAGCTAGAGCTCAGTCCCGGGTGCGGCGTCCGCGAGGTGGGCGTCGCCCTCCTCTTTGGGAGCTTTGAAGCACACGATCAGGATCAGGTACAACACCGCCATGGTCGCGGGTACGAGTGCCGTCACACGCAGTGCCATACGGCTACCATACAGTTCCGCAGACTCAACCGGGCCTTTGTCTTCGGCTGCAAACTGCTTGTTGGTCTCCCACCAGTCGTACTGGCTCTTCAGGCCACTGAAGTCTTCGTCATTGATCTTGTCGCCAACGATCTCCACTTCCGACGCAATCTTTTCTCCATCGTCCGCGATCATGCCTGCTTTCGCTCCATCAATACCGGTGATCGGAGGGAACATCAGGAACTTGTTCTCGTTCGGAGCTTTCACTCGCTCATAGGTCTGAGGCGAGTTCTCTTGGATGTACCTCGAAGCGAAGTAATCCTGCTTGTAGCCGATTCCCGGACCACCAAGCAAACCTGCTGAGGTCATGCCGGCAAAACCCATCAGAGCCATTGCAACGGTCGCACTCTGCGGATAACGCTCGCCGACAACCCCAAGCATCGTTGGCCACAGGAAGGTCTTACCGAGTGCGTACACCGTCGCCGCAAAGAACATGAACGGCACGCTTTCGCCAATGCTGATCAAGTACAAGCCGGTGGCACCAATGATGGCACTCGCAAGCAACAGTCCAAGCGACGAGATCTTGTGAACAATCGGACCAGCGAAGAAACGCAAACCGGTCATCAGAAGCGATGTGTAGATGAACAAAGTCGTGCCCAAGGTGGCACTGCTGAGAATCTTGCCGGTGATCTTGTTGATCCAGCTGTCCGTTCCAAGCTCGACGTATCCAACGCATGCGTGGGCCACGAGCAAGATCAGGAAGAAAGGGCCGATCAACTTCGTGAACATGCCACCGTAAGAAATCGCTCCTTGTTCGGCAGCCGTCTTGGGAAACGGCTCCTTCAAAGCAATGAAACCGTACATCACCACTGGGATCAGGAAGGTTGCCATCAGGATTTCCCAGCCAACCACTCCCTTTGCGAATACGATCAATCCGCCGATCACCAATCCTGCGGGCCAACCGGCATGCAGAATATTCAGGTAATGGGTCTTCTGTTCGGGATAAATCGCAGCGGTCAGCGGGTTGATCACCGCCTCACAAATGCCGTTCCCGATCGCGAAGATAAACATCGAGACGTAAAGCAACGTGTAAACAGCGTCTTTGCCGGAAGCGTTGAAGACCGGTGTCGCCGCAAACAACATCACAGCGGAAATCAGATGGCAAGCCAAAGCGATGACCATCAATTTCTTGTAGCCAACGAAATCGATCATGGCACCGGCAATCAGAATCACCAGGCCAAAACCAAGCAAACCACCGCCGGTGATTTGACCAAGCTCGGTCATCGTGAATCCGTACTGCTTGGACCAAATTTCCAACAGTCCGCCACGCACGGCAAAGCCGATGCCGGCAGCAATCAGGGTTAAAAACCCTGCGGTGAGAAGCTTTTTACGGTTTTCCATGGTGGGAACAGCGACGAATGAGGAGTGAAAAAGTCGGGGGAGACAGAATGCTGCCAGGGAGTGAAGATCGCGTCAAGTAATTGGCAGCATATCCTTTGCAGAAGGAGAACGTAATTCGCCGGCGCGGCTGTCGCCACTGTCACCCCCGGTATACTGACCCCAGAAATCAGAAATTACCTGCCCTCGCGGCTTCCACCTTCTCAGTTCCCCGGAGCTCGAATCATGCGCTTGATCCTTAGTCTTTCGCTCACCCTCGGAGTCTTGACCACCATGGCGACCGCCGATGACCACGAATGCGCCCTCAATTTCAAAGCCAAAACGATCGACGGCGAGACGGTCGACCTGGAAGACTACGAAGGCGACGTCGTCCTGGTCGTGAACACTGCCAGCCAGTGTGGGCTAACCCCGCAATATGCGGGACTTGAACAGCTCTACGGTAAGTTCAAGGACAAAGGCTTCGTCGTCCTTGGCTTCCCGTGCAACCAGTTCGGCAGCCAGGAACCAGGCACAGATACAGAAATCAAGCAATTCTGTACGTCCAAGTACGACGTCTCCTTTCCGATGTTCAGCAAGATTGACGTCAATGGCGATGACGCGGCCCCGCTTTACAGGTACCTGACGAGCAAAGACGTCGAGCCTGCCGGAAAGGGCGAGATCAGTTGGAACTTCGAGAAATTCGTAATTGATCGTCATGGCAACCTGGTTCATCGTTTCGCTCCGAAAACCAAGCCGAGTGATAAAAAGCTCGTGAAAGCGATCGAGGATCAGCTCGCAGC
>JBPCVD010000467.1:0-23031 GCA_051010815.1 Rubripirellula sp. | reverse complement strand
GACCTGTCCCTCCAACATCTCGTGCAGATTTGCGACGCCACATCTCGTGTCTGCAAGCTCAATCAGATTATAAGAATGGTAGAGTCCGTCAGCGCGTCGATTCGCCCTGAGCGTATCGTCGATCATCTTCAAACAGCGTTCGAACAGAACGACGCACTCACTCAGCGGCAGATCTTCCTTCTCTCCCGACAGCCCGTTGTTGTAAATGCCTTGTCGATAATCGGACCCTGCCGTGGAAAGCCTATCGACAATTTTCCGCCGCTGCCGATCGTCCATTGCATCCGAAAAACTCTCTCGATGCTGCTCTAACGTCTCCGAGACGGCTCTCAGCAAGGTCACGACCTCCCGCGAGACATGAACTGAATCTGGCAATGAATCGCTAGAAAACCACTCCAGCATGAATGCACAATAACGTCGTAGATAGCACGCCGTCACGAGCGACAATCCGTTTCCGACAAGTGCATTGTTGGCATCATTCCATTCGGGACGCTGTGTGTTCAACCACACGCCTCCGCCAGGAACAAAATTGCTCAGCTTAACCAGCGCAGGCACGAGCAATTTCTCCGCCAAGGTCACATGGCAAACTCGTCCCAGCGGATCGACCATCAACTTACCATCCGCTCCAACCTCCCTAACCCGACGATCGATCGCGTCGGCAAGGTCGTAGTCGAAGTCAATCGTCTCCTGCGGATCGAGCCGAATCGAGTCGTAGTCGCGAATGCGATACGGAACCTGAGCGTAGGCACACAGGTCTTCGTCGATCGAGCGATCAAGCAGTTCTGGATCAAAACGCTTCGACCACTCAAGCAACTTGAGCAAGTAAACGATTTGGTGGTCGCCCCAGTAACCGATGTTGCTCCACGGATCATGCGGGTCGACCGTTTCCCAATCGAACCCTCCCATCGTGATCCGATAGGGGTTGTAACCATCTGCTGTCGATGCGTTGACGAACCGGAAAACCATGCTGCAGACGAAACCGGGAAACGACAACGAAAGTGCCTCCCAATTCTGAAAGATGTCTCGCCAATTCCCCTCATAACCCAGTTTCTCGGACCCATCCCGCTGCAAAAAATCGATCGTAAACGCGTTCCACGGCCGTGTCGGATCGCCATGCCGTCGACTGAAAGTGAAGGGCAAGTATTCCAATACGAGCCGACTCAAATCAGGGTCACCAATTTCATTCACAACCGTCAGCAACTTCGGCAAATTGACTGATGTATCGAGCCCCTCCAAGAACGATCGATTTCGCTCAAACGTCGATCGATTGAAGTGCTGAACATGACGACACAACGCCTGAGAAGAAACTTCATAGCCATGACGTGGCAACCCACCACGCATGGCATTGAACAAGACATTCGACTGATGACGCTGAACACGCAGCTGATTCGCGCCCTGCTGGCGACCGTCCGTGGAAGACACGATCGACAACAAACGACTTTCGTTTCGCGCAACATCCGAATCGATCGCTGATCGCAAATCCCGCGTGTTGCAAACCTCGCGACTCAGGCTGACCACGTCCGAGTGATCTTGGTTCACATCGGCGACAAGCCCCCAGGAAACCGCAGACGCCGAAACCTGAGACGCCGAAACCTGAGACGCCTCGTTTGCAAAATCCTTCGTCATCCCGTCGAACGACTTAACGTCAGCGGGCACTCCGTCTAGCGTCTGCTCGAAGACCACAAAATAGGCTCCGCGTTTCCCTCGCACATCACGTTCCCCAATCACCGGCATCCCGTCTCGAAAACGATCCACTTGCTCGCCGCTGACCAGAACATCAGCATTCTGCAAACCGTGGTGCCAAACGGTGGTCGCACGCAGACCCTCACTCGGTTCGGCTCGATCGGTGGGAATGGAACTGAGGTAAAAGACGCCCAATTTCGAGTCGTCTAACAATTCACTCTTCTTGTACGCGTCACACAGGTTGCTGAATCGCAATTGAAAGTTCTGTTCGATTCCATACGGCAGGACGTTTTGAATCCCGTCGAGAACCGTCACGCGTGTGGGCAAACGACTGAACGACGACAATTGTGCATCCCGCACAAATCCAAAACGGTCGCCAAACGACCATCCGTACCGAAACGTCAGCTGCAACGAATGATTGACTTCCTCGAAGAGCAATCGGTTCCCGAGAAAGTTCTTGTACAAATTGCGAGTGATCTCTTGACCAGCTTCGACGCGGCCCGAGAAGGGTTGCCAGTTCGTGTCCTCATCACCATTGCCATGAACGCGAAGAATCGTAAGCGGCCCCGTGCAGGCGATCGAGTCGACCAGCTTGTCCGAGGAGTAATACGGAAAGAGGGAAGCGTTAGGATTCTTTCGGCCTGCAGAGATGGCGCCACGACTGGAAACGAACATCCAATGATCGCCGGAACTCACCGGACAAATGAAGAACTCGGCCATGCCAGCGCAATCCGAGATCTTGTACCAGCACTCGCCATCGAATTCGACGTAGCCGCTGGTCGAAAGCCGAGGCTTCACGGGATGATTGGGTAAGTGGTTCATAGGTTATGTTCTTGCTTGACGGGTTCGTCCCACCTTCGATGGCAACGTCGATCTGGGCGTGTTTCTCAACACCTGCCCTAGGAGTTCGCTGACTCCGCCTCTTTTCTGGCCTGCAATTCGGCCTCGATTTTTTGAAGCACCGGCTCGCTGATGTTGTAAAAAGCCAGACATCCGGCAGCTAACAGGAAGAAGGTGGCTGGGATCACGCTCATCATCATGCAAAGCCCGCCAAGGGTCGTATCCGACTGCGTCTGATCCACTCCGTCGATCGGCGGAACGTACTCATAGAAGTCGAGTGCGAAGCCCGTCATGGCGGCCCCGACGGCGCAGCCCATCTTTTGAGAAAACGTCGCCGCCGAAAAGACAAGTCCCGTCGCTCTGCGTCGCGTCCGCCACTCGGAATAGTCGGCCGCATCGGCGTACATCGCCCAGAGCAAAACCGGACTTGGGCCCCCAATGAAGGAAGCCAAAATGTGGAGTCCAAACATCCACGCCACCTGCTCAGGATCCAAAAAGATGAAGCCTGCAGTGGTCAGCGCGACACCCACATTCATGTAGATCATCAGCATCTTTTTGCCAAAGATGCTGGTCAGCTTCTTGGTCAGCAACATTCCGATGATGGCGGCGATACTACCGGCCACCAGGAACGACGACGCGATACCGGCATCACCGTGGTAGTACTTGAAGTAATACAGGATCGCTCCGCCACGAATAAAGGCGCCCATCAACTGCATCAACCCGAACCCGAACAGCACCATCCAAGGGCGATTGGACAACAGATCGTTGAAATCCAACTCGAAGGTCGATTGCTCGCCACTATCTTGCATACGAGCCTTCGCGATCGTGCGTACGATCAACGCAACCACACTCAACGCTGCGTACCCCAACACAATCCAGGGAAGCGTTTCCATCGAGAACGCAGTCGCCAGAAGCGACAACAACGCCAACCCACCGAGCAAGATCTGGTGGAGCTTGACGCTGGTAAATAAAAATCGCAGATCAGCTTTGTACGTCGAACTGCGAGCGACCTCTGGAACAACTCGTTCCTTCGTTGTCGCAAACGTGATCAAGAACAAAACGACGGCAGCGGATGAGAAGACAACCATCGTCCAGAAGAAGCCGGCTTGCTCGTCAATGACAACGTCCTTCGCAACGCCGTCGACGATCACCGACTCCGAGCCACCAAAGAATCGCACCATGTCCAGTGTGCAGTACTGAACAATGATGCCACCACAAAATGCAGCGATGAAGCGATAAGTCGAGACACTCGTCCGTTCAAGCGAACTCGAAGAGATCACTCCCATCAGCGCGCCGTACGGAATATTGATCGCCGTGTACGCCATCATCACTAAGGTGTACGTGATGTAGGCGTAGACCAATTTGCCGGTCGGATCGAGATCGGGTGTGTAGAAGGTCAGCACGCCAGTGATGGCAAACGGAATCGCCATCCAGACGAGATAGGGACGAAAGCTACCCCAAGCCGTGCGGGTGCGATCAGCCATGTAGCCGACAAGCGGGTCATTGATCGCGTCCCAAATCCGCGTCACCAACAACATCGTTCCGGCGGCTTTGGCCGTGAGTCCGAAGACATCCGTGTAGAAGTACATCAGGAAGAATTCGAAAGTCTTCCAGAACAGGTTGGACGCGGTGTCACCCAACCCGTAGCCGACCTTTTCTTTGACAGAAAGGGGTCCGTCATCTGCCGGCATCGACGCAGTGGAGGCCATGAATTGGCTGCCTTGAATATGCGAGAGGGAAGAGTCACCCGCCGGTCATGGCAAATCGGCGAACCGAAGGCCTGAAACCGGTACCAAGCGTAGCGACATCTTTTATTGGAAAAGTCGCGACGTCAAGGGTTGCCATGAAACCGGTTTCAAGATAATCTTTTCCTTGAGCGGTGTGAATTCCCTCACTCCACCCACCCTGTGGCCGACGCAATTTCGTTGCGTCTGGCACTTTTCGCCGATCCTGTCCTAGGTTTTTCGATGCCAAAAAGCGAAACGACCATCCAGGACATCGCCAACCATGCCAATGTCTCGAAGAGCACGGTTTCGCGAGTGATCAACAACTCGTCGGCGGTGAATCAGGACAAGCGGGCTGCGGTTCTAAGAGCGATGAAGATGCTTGGCTTCGAGCCAAATGTGGTTGCTCAAAGCCTGGCTGGTGGTCGTTCGATGACGATAGGGATCCTGACACAGAATATCGGCAGCCCTTTTTACGATTCCGTGGCGCAAGGCGTGATTGAACGTCTGGCCGGCACAAGCTATTCACCCATTTTTGTGGATGGTCAGTGGCAGAAGAGCACCGAATCCGAAGTGATTCGCACGCTGCTGGGTCGCCGAGTCGATGGCTTGGTGCTGATCGGCGGTGACGTCCCGGTGCTTGAACTGAATGAACTTCGCGAACGACTTCCGACCATCGTGGTGGCTCGAGAACTGGTTGGTTGGGAGAACCAGTGCATCCACGTTGACAATGTCGATGCGGGCTACCGCGCAACAAAACACCTGATTGACCTCGGTCACCGAGACATCGCGTTGCTCCGTGGAATCAAAGAACACCCGGATGCCATCCAACGCTTCGAAGGATATTCCAAAGCGCTGTCGGAAGCGAACATCGAGTTGGATCCCGACTTGATTTACCAGGGAGACTTCACCGCCCAATCCGGCGTCATGGCTATCAACTCACTAATAAGTTGTGGAACTCACTTCAGCGCCGTATTCGCTGCTAATGACATGGTCGCGTTCGGTGCTCGATTGGCACTGTTCCGCCATGGGATCCGAGTCCCCGAAGAAGTTTCACTCATTGGGTTTGACGATCAGGCGGAAGCCGCTTTCGTCACCCCTCCCCTGACCACCATGCGGCAGCCGGCCTCAGAAATGGGAATGGCTGCTGCTGCTGCACTCTTGAAGCTGATCCGCAAGGAGTCGTATCAGCTTCCAAAACTAGAAGTCGAACTCAAACACCGAGAGTCAGTCGCTCGCTTGAATTGAGATTGCGATTCATCGTGATTGCCGCGGTACTTTTGAGTGTCGCGGTGATCGCTTTTGGTAGTTCCCGTTTTTGATCAGTTTCGTTGCACTGTTTTTTGTCGTTCTTTTCAGGAGTTTCAAATGAATGCTCGTAGGTCCTCGACACGCGGTTTCACGCTCGTCGAACTTCTCGTCGTCATCGCCATCATTGGCGTGTTGGTCGGCTTACTTCTGCCGGCGGTTCAGGCAGCACGCGAAGCTGCTCGCCGCATGAGTTGCAGCAATAACTTCAAGCAAATTGGCTTGGCAATTCACAACTATCACTCAGCGTACAAGCAGATTCCGACGCACCACGGTGGAACGGGCTTGCGACCAGGTGCGGGAGCATGGTGGGAAGGTTCGGCGACCACCAACCACGAAGAGCTCAGCGCTTTCGTCGGCCTGACGCCATTCTTTGAGCAGCAGGCACTCTGGGAGCAGATCAGCAATCCGAGCCTCGAAACCGTCACGCCTGGTTTCGCTATCCCGACCCCGACAGGTCGCTGGTCAGCCATGGGCACGAACCCAAGAACGGACCGTGGCGGTTTCCCATCGCAAGAGTACGTGCCATGGGCGACTGAGGTCCCGACACTTCGCTGCCCCAGCGATCCAGGCGTCGGCACCCCGGCACTGGGACGAACCAACTACGCGGCCAGCGTCGGTGATTCCTGCCATCGTGTTCAGGACATGGGAGCGAAAGAACCAAGCCTGCAACCAATGAGCAATTGGCGAGCCGTTCGTTACGCCCCTTGCGATCGCGGTTTCTTCCAGATCAAGAAAGAGTCCAAATTCCGTGACATCCTGGATGGCCTGTCGAACACGATCGCCATGACGGAGATCATCACCGACTTGGGTGACCTCGATAAGCGAAGTGCCATTTCCGTATTGAACGGTGGTGATGCAGGCAGCGTCAACGACGGACCACAGTTCAGTCCGCTGCACTGTGTCGACGCTGGTCAGATCGATCCGGAAACGCCGAACTTCTTCTGCGACAACAATCCCAACTGCACGAATCCTCCGAACATCGTTCGCGACGGCACGAACGCACGTGGGATGAACTGGGCCAATGCAATGGCTCCGAACTCTCAGGTTTGGACCATTCGTCCGCCCAACGCTGAGACTTGCATGGCCGGTTGGTTCGACAATGTCGGATCTCTGCCTGCGAGTAGTCGACACCAAGGTGGTGCTCACGTTTTGATGGGTGACGGTGCAGTTGTCTTCATGACCGATTCCGTCGAAGCGGGTGACCAACGTGCTCCCGTGATCAGCTACTACAACAAGCCAGGAAAGAAGAGCCCCTACGGTCTTTGGGGAGCACTCGGCTCTCGTGGCGGCAAAGAGCAGATCGAAGAGCAGCTGAATCAGTAGGCTTCCTTTCGAATCGCAATTTCGACGAACCTCGCCCATCTGTTTTGGGCGAGGTTTTTTTGTGCTTTGAGCGTCGAACCATTGGCTTGCAGCTAGGCGCACGAGATGTGAAGCCTGCAAAACCCTTAGAATCGGATCATCCCGGCCCCGTAAGGACCGACGACGAGAGAAGAACCCTTCAAATTCGGCCTGAAAATTCGCGTCAAGTCGTCGCGGCTAGTCAAGATAGAGTTGTCGCCATACGGCCGCCGAAGCCCGTTTTCTTTTCCGCAACGCCAAGTTTGCTCGCCCTGATTCCTCTTCCATGATTCGCGAATCGCCCTTCAGCTTGCGTCGCCACAGATGGAGCGTTCGTCGACGTCGAAAAGCAGCGTCGCGTCGAAAAGCCGCGTCGCGTCGTGTATGCATCGAGGCACTCGAATCCCGTCGCCTGTTGACGACCCTGCCAGCCGGTTTCAACGAAACTCTGGTCACGACGAATTCGAATCTTTCGCGGCCGACCGCCATGGAGTTTTCACCGACCGGCCAATTGTGGGTTTTGGAACAGGACGGTGATACGAAGGTCGTGGATCTGATTCAAGGTACGACGAGTGTCGCTGGATCCTTGAGTGTCGACTCGCGCGGTGAACGAGGCCTGCTGGGAATCGCTTTCGACCCCCGCTTTGATGGTGCGGGCCCCAATGTCGACCACGTCTACCTCTTCTACACCGCGATGCTTCCCAGTGCGCACAATCGAGTCAGCCGGTTCGTCGTGAACAATGCGGGAACGCAATCACCGACTCTCGGTGCAGAGACGATCGTGCTCGAGATCGAGCCGGAACCCGATGGGGACGGCAGCACGAATCACAATGGTGGCGCGATTCATTTCGGCGTTGACGAACTTCTCTACATTTCTGTCGGCGATCACAACGCCGATGGAAGCCAATTTCGGGGCTCCGCCCATGTCTCGCAACGACTCGACTCGCTGCAAGGCAAACTGTTGCGAATCGATGTCACGAGTGATCAGTTTCCTGACGACCCAAATCGCAACTACGCAATCCCGCCCACCAATCCCTTCATCGACAACAATCCGTCGACGTTCGACGAAACGTTCGCATTGGGGCTACGCAATCCCTACACCTTTGCCGTCCAACCTGAGGGCGGCAAAATCTTTGTCAACGACGTCGGACAGTCGCAATGGGAGGAGATTAATCAAGCATCCGCTGGCGCCAACTTCGGTTGGGCGAGCGAACAAACCGTCGATGGATTTGCCAGTGGTTTCGAGTCCGTCGCTCCGTCATACGCATTGGTTGGCGTGTATGCGAATCCCGTCATGGCATTCGATCACAGCAGCTCAGCCCCGAGCCCAGCCGGATGCGCCATCACCGGTGGAGCGTTCTATCCCACCGGCGGACAATTTGGCGAGCAATACGCGGGCAAATACTTCTTCGCAGATTACTGCGGAGACTTCATTCGAGTCTTTGACCCAGCCGACCCCGGATCGCTGGCGGTGCCCGACACCTCATCGAGCTTCGCGTCGGGCCTTACCAGCGGAGCTGCCGTCGACCTGAAGATCGATCAGGGTGGCCGGCTTTATTACCTCGCCAGGGGAGGGACAGGCGAGATCTACCGAATTTCAACTGACTCGCTGACGTTGACATCGCAACCGACCAACGTGACCGCTTCACCAGGACAGATCGCAACATTCACGGTGGTCGCCAGCGGAACGGGGCCATTGAGCTACCAATGGCAACGCGCCGACAGCTTATCGCCGCAAACCTTTGTCAATCTGGCCGGCGAAAACTCGCCGACACTTTCGATCGCCGATTTGCAACTGTCGGAAAACGGGGATCAGTTCCGCGTCGTCGTCACCAACGCAAACGAGAGTACCACCAGCAACCCCGCGATCCTGTCGATCAGCGTTGCGGCTCAGGCTCCCGACATCTCGTTGCAGCCTGCCGATGTCCGAGCGAATGAGGGACAAGACGCGACTTTCCGTGTCGTCTCCAGCGGAAGCGCGACGTTGACGTACCAGTGGCAGCGAGCGGACCGAACAAACCCCGCCCAATTCCAACTCATTCCGGGAGCGACTTCCTCGGAATACACGCTAGCGGCCGTCGACACCAACGACGATGGCGACCGATTTCGAGTCGTCGTACGTAACTCGGCGGGCGTCGAAATCAGCCGCGTCGCCAAGCTTGACCTGAATCGATCCCCACAAGCAACGATCATCGCAACGCCAACCTACGCATTTGGCGACGTGATCAGTTTTTCTGCGACCGCCACTGACCCGGAAGATGGCGTGTTACCAGCAAGTGCATTTACTTGGACAATTGACTTTGGTCATCGAACGCACTTCCATCCTCATGTCGAGCCCAGCAGCGGTAGTCGCGACGGATCCTTCGTCGCAGATTTCATTGAGCCCGATCCTGACCAAGCCTATCACGTGCGACTGGATGTGGTCGATTCTGATGGTGCCACGCACACTTCGTTCGCCGAAGTACAACCGCGAACGGTGCTGTTGACCCTGCTCAGTCGCCCGTTCGCTGTGCCGCTATTGATCGATGGGGAATCGTTCGTAGGTGCGCAGCAAAGCGTGATCGGCAGCGTGCGTGGAATCCAATCGCCCGAGTTGCAAAACGTGGGTGGCACCGACTATCTCTTTTCGTCGTGGTCTGACGGTGGCGATGCAGCACACGCCATTACGACGCCCGACCAAAACACGACCTACGTGGCGCAATTCTTGCCCGCACCACTGATGGTAACGTTCGCGGACAACGCCATTAGCGAAGCGGGTGGCAGCACGACCGCGACGGTCACTCGACGTGGAAATATATCGCAAACGATTGAAGTCACCCTCCGAGTTGATGACCACACTGAAGCATCGATCCCATCGACGTTGTTCATACCGGCCGGTCAAGCATCTGCTTCTTTCCTTGTCCTCGGCTTGGACGACGCCGAACTCGATGGTCCACAAGCGGTCACCATCACCGCATCTTCCGCGCGGCATAGCGACGGCCAGGAAACGCTTCATGTCTTCGATGACGAGGGGGCTAAGCTCTCGCTTTCTGTATCGAATACCTCTTTCAGCGAAGACGCCGGTCCGAGCGTCGCCTTCGGAACGGTCACGCGCAATACAAACCCGACGCTGCCACTGACCGTCGCGCTCAGTGTCAGTGACGCTTCGGAAGTACGAGTTCCCGAGACCGTGACCATTCCGGCCGGAGAATCTTCGACGGAATTCCCCATCGATGCCGTGGATGACACATCGGTCGACGGCGTGCAACTCGTTCAAGTCATAGCAGCGGCCGACCACTTCGAATCCGACGCCGAAACACTTCGGGTATCCGACGCGGAGTCTTGGAGAAACCCCTTCCAAGCTGGAGATGTCAACGCGGATGGAATGGTGACCGCCATCGATGCGTTGCTGATCGTAAACGAGCTGGGGCGCCGTGAATTCAGCGACCCATCATCATGGGAATTGACACCGCGATTGAACGGAACGCTGCCGTTCTTTGACACCAACGGCGATGGCTACGCGACCGCGATCGATGTGTTGCTGATCATCAACCTGATGTCACGAATTTCGTCCGGCGACGGTGAAGGTGAACTTACCATCCCCACACGCGATTCGATCGAGTCCGTTCGCTTGGAGGGGACCGTTGATTTGCTTGCGCGCGACCACCTGAAACGAACGGAGACCGAAGCGTCTTGCTTGCCCATAGCATCGCTCTTCTGATCAGGGCTGCTGCCTTGCAACAACTGCCCTGCATTCAACAGTGGCAATTGTATGAAGATGCCGACCATTGCAGTCACAGACAAACGGGCGTCACTCGACGCCCAACTCTTGCTTCCACCATTCGAGATACTCGAGATCCGAGAGACCAGGCTCAAGCCCGCGGCGTTTCATCGCCTTCTCGTAGTAGTTCCACTTTTCATCTCGCAGGGCATCGAGGTCGACCGTCTTCGACTCGTCAATGGCACCCTTGTCTCCGGTCGTTTGGATCCACTCACGAACCAGGCCACGCAACTCAGCTAGTTTGGCGGATTGCTTGGGATCATCCGCCAAGTTGTTCATTTCATTTGGATCGTTCTCTAAATCGTAGAGTTCTTCCTCGGGTCGTGTGTCCGACATGAAGGGCGAGTCCCACTCTCCCCGTGCGTGCAAGACCTTCATCACCGTCTCCACCGGATAGGAAATTTTCTTGTAACCACTGTGCTGCAGATAGGGAATTTCGGGATGGAAGTTGCGGATGTATTTCCATCGGTCAGTCCGCACGCTGCGGATGCGGTCAGCGGCGTCGCCACAACGATCACGGGCGGCGAACAGGCATTGATGCCGATCACGATTCGCATCGAGCAGATCGATCCCAGGCAATTCTTCGTAGCCGTCTGCCCCAGCGGCGGCAAGAGTCGTTGGCATCATATCCAACAACGAAACCAACTCTGAATTCACTTGATTTGCAGCGACTTTCCCTGGCCAGCGAACGATCAACGGAACGTGAAGTCCACCTTCGTACAACCACTGCTTCCCTCGGACGTGCGGACGGCCGTGATCACCAAAGAAAAGAACAAGCGTGTTATCGGCGACACCTTCTCGTTCAAGTCGATCCAAGATCTCGCCCACCCGACGATCCAAGACTTCGATGCTGGCAAGGTAGTTTGCCCAGTCCGCGCGCGTCACCGGGTGGTCCGGGTAATAGGGGGGAATCGGTGAGTCCGGACGCGCACGGTCACTTTTTACAAACGTTCGATGGGGCTCCTTGATCTGAACCTGCGCAAAGAAGGGTTGCCCTTCTTTGCGCTGTGACCAATCTGTTCCATCGAAGTACGTGCGTGGATCGTAGACGAAATTGAAATGAGACTTTGCAAGTTTCTTTTCCACAATGCCGCGACCGTTGCTGACAAAGTATCCCGCTTGCCGCATCAATTCGGTGATCGTCGGAATCGAATCGGGAAGATCGCGTTTGTCTCGCGTATTGTGATGGTGGCCACCCACGGTCGTTTGATAACGCCCTGTTTGAAATGCAGTTCGAGACGCCGAACACACCGGCGCCGTTGAAAAGGCACGCGTATACCGAGTTCCCGCGGCGGCAAGCCGATCAATGTGAGGCGTGTCGACGCCGGGGTACCCATAGCAACCCAACTCCGGACTCAGATCATCCGAAATGATCCACACCACATTTGGGCGATCCGCAGGGAGCATCTCCGAAGTCAGAAGCAGACAGCAACACAGAATCGTGAGTCGAATCATGATCAACAGCGAACCCATCGAGTAAAAAAGCAATCGCGACGACCACCGATCAAACGAGCCTCGCGATGCCGGCTTGCCCGTGTTCCCAATCCAACCGTGCCATGGCAGATCGGTCATGCAAAAGCGTGACCGAAGTGTAAATGGTTGTCCCTTGCGATCCAAACGCCACAGTCGGGATCGAATCGCAATGAAATAAGTCGCCGGGTGCCGCGAATCGGACAGTCATTCGGACATTTTTGTCGAAGATTGCCAGTAATCAAAGGACCGCTACGGATTCGAAACGCCCGGTTCCGTCGATTCGGTGACGAGTTGCACCGAAGTGATGGTTAAGCCAGGAATCTCCGATAGCTTCACCAGGTTGGTTTTGCCCACAAACTTCGAGGGAATGCTAACTGCGATCGGCGCAAAGAGGTGATTGAAGTCCGTCGCCCAATCGGCGTTGGCTGCGAACGCGTGGCCATTGAACGATCCGGATACAGGCTCCGTCAGCCCTCCTTCGCGATGCACGCCAATCACGAGTGTCGCAGTATCAAGACGGCCGGGGGCTTTGACGGCGATGACGAAAGGATTGTCCACCCCTTCCGAACTCTTGACGGCCGTTCCTGCGGCATACTGACATTGCCGCGTCGTGACTCCCTCGATCGTAAGGGGCTCGTTCAAGTGGAGGGTCACAATCGTCGTCTCCTCAACGTCAACAGGAATCGACGACGGTGACGAGTGATGGACGGCATCCTCGTAAAGGACGTTGCCGTCGATATAACGAAGACGCCGTTGAGTAACCGACTTGATGGAAGTTTGATCCAACCCGCTAGAAAGATCGACGGACAAGCGACGCCCACCCATGTTCGTGATGGCAAATTGCACGCGGTCGCCGTGATGCACGGCGGTCACATCAACCCACGGATGGGAGAACTCAACGGGCAGACGCCGTCCATCAAAGTCTCGCCATAGATCGAACAAATCTTTCAATGGAGTTGGATCGCAGCCCGACAGAGGACAATGATTCGACTGTCCCTCACGCGGGATGAACGCCGCATCACCGCTCTGCGGATTCCATGGAATACTCATGAACGCAAACGGAACAGCGAGTTCAATCTGCTCCGGTCGCTGCATCAACTTATGCATGTAGGCGCTGTAGGAACGAATGCGCAACCAATAGTCGCTGGGACCACGCCCAGGTTGAAGCGAACCACACTCCGTGATCAGCATCGGTTTCACATTATCGGTCTGGTGCATGTGCGCACGAAGCATATCCAGAGTCGCTTCCATGCGGCCAAGCAAGTAGTTGGTGTACTTACCTCGACGCCGCTCCCATGCACCGAGCGTACCGATGTCTTCATAAAAGTGATGGGAATAAAAATCGACATGGTCTTTGGTTAGATCCATGAACTTCGTTTGGTTTCGATAGAGCCCAAAGTCGGCTGCCTGCAGTTGCATCCACGCGGAACTTGGACCACCGACCTGCGTTTCGGGCGACCGCTCGTGGATGGCATCGGCCACGCGATTGTGTAAATCCGCCATCAGTGCCCATGAGTCGTACTCGGGATTCCAGTGATAGTCCCACTCGGATTTGATCGTCGATTCATTCTTGACTTCCCAGTACGTCGCCGTTCGACCGCCATCCTTGACTTGATCTGCGACATACGCCGCCGCCAATGACGCTGCATCGCCGAAGTGCTCAATCAGCGGCGTGCCACGCCCCACTTTTTTCACCGACATGAATTCGGGATAGTCGTTGAAGCACATCGCGAATTTGATATCCCGAAACTCAGGTATCGAACGGGACACAGATCCGGAGCTGTCGAATCGATCAAAGAACCGGAGGTCTGCGGCCCCCGGCGACGTCTCGCTTTCCGTCAGTTTGGGTTGATTCTTCGCATAGCCAACGACCAGTGCCGGCTGAAACTTCAGAATTTGCCGACCCGGTAAGAAATTGCGTTCGTTTGCCCAACGCTCGAAGCTCGCGTCAACGTTCCCCGGCGCGGCGTAGTAGCGGCAGAACTTTTCTCTCTCCAGGTCCACGTGTCCCGCGATTGACAATTCGTTTCGAACATCGACATGGACTTCGATGACTTCGCGAGGAAACTCAGCACCTAAGTTGCGATAGGGGAGGTCGTCGAACTGGGCGGAAAGTTTTCCCTGCGAGTTAAAGGAAACTTCATGAATCACCGCTTGCGTTCCGGACTTGCAAGTTGACCTTATCCGAATCGGCGGCATCGCCTCACCGGGAATCGGCATTGCCGAAACCTTGACGCGATAAAGTTCCGGTTGCTTGGTGCTGACGGCCATTTTGGAATTCGCCGCGTAGGGCAACATTTCCAGACCTGCCAAATTGTCTAGCCCCTCGCCACGCAACACGAGGTAGCGAAACATGCTGGCAACACGCTGCGAGCCTGGCGGCAACTCAATGAGCATCTCATCTCGAACTTCGATGGGTCGCGTCGACAAAACGACTTCGTTCAAGACGCGTTTGTCGCCCTCACCAGAAAAACTAAGTTGCTTGCCATCAGCGAATTCGCCAAGCAAGTAGTCGTGTGCCGCCTTGCGTGCTCGCCCCTCTTCGCTCAAGGAGTACTCCTGCGCCGCAACGTGTTGGAGAGACATGCTTACCACGACAAACATGCTTACCACGACAAAGAAGAACAGAGGCTTGATCATCGGCGACATAAGTTGCAGTTCCTAAAGTTCCACGGCACCGATCCCGGGCCCGGCGGCCGACGTCTTGATTCAACGAGAGGGAGATCGACTCAATCTCTACGCTAGCCTGCCCCACCTAACGATGCGTCCAAGTTTTCTAGGTTATCCACAACCGCGACCTCGGGCACAAGCAATCTGGGCGGTCGTTTGGCGGGGTTCGCAGACGTTCGCGATGCACTTGGGTTGAGACGGCCCGTCGCTTGACGATCCCACCTGCTGGATTCGATCGCCACGCTTCCCACCCACAAAAGGGCCAGCCATTCCGCGTAACGATAGGGAGCAAAAGACGCTCGATTCTTTCGATTCGGCTGAGCGAACGTTTGCACACACGCTCAGCCGTCGGCGTGACAGATCGGAACCTCAAATCGATGAAACGGCTCCATCCATCTTAGGAAGCGGTTCCGATCGAACTCCACGGCGATGAACGGTCGACCAGCATTGCATTTTTCCCGAATTCTTCCGGCATTCGCGGTAAATCTGTCTGCCGATGGAATATCCAGGCAGAAGCAGATCGTGCGCCCAATCACGCATTTGTGTCCCCCGCCCAATCCCCGCCTTTGAAAGACAATGTCGACTCGAATCCCTGGAATGACGCTCGCAATCGCTTTCCTCACCTTGCAGGCGACCCTCGCAACTGCGGCCGAATCACCCCGTCCGAACATTCTTCTGATCCTGTGCGATGACCTGGGATACGCGGACGTCGGCTTCAATGGATCGACCGACATTCGCACACCGGAACTCGATCGCTTGGCCAAAGCCGGAACGGTTTTCTCATCGGCGTACGTGGTACATCCGTTTTGCGGCCCCAGCCGAGCTGGACTCCTGTCTGGCAGATATCCGCACTCCATCGGCGCCCAGTTCAACTTACCTGACAACGGGCCAGACACGGGACGTGGCATTCCGGTCAGTGAGACGCTGATCAGCACGGTCCTGCAAGACGCAGGCTACTTCACGGGACTGGTCGGAAAATGGCACCTCGGGTTTTCACCACAGTTTCATCCCAACCAACGCGGGTTCGACGATTTTTACGGATTCTTGAATGGGGGCCACGAATACTTCCCCTCGCATTATCGACCAATCTATGAACGCCAGCGGATGCGGGGGACGGAGAACATTCGTCGCTACATTCGCCCGCTGGAACACAACGGAACCGAAATGCGGGAAACCGAGTACATCACCGATGTCCTTTCACGAGAAGCGGTCAGATTCGTTCACGATGCCGCGTCGAAAACGGAACCATTCTTCCTCTACCTCGCCTACAACGCGCCGCACACTCCGTTGCAAGCGAAGGAAGAGGACATGGCTGAGTTTCCGAAGATCGACGACCCGAAACGACGCACGTACGCGGGCATGGTTTATGCCGTCGATCGAGGAGTCGGCGAAATCGTGAAAGCGCTGAAAGCGACGGGACAGTTTGACGATACATTGATCGTGTTCTTGAGTGACAACGGAGGAAAGCTCGGAGCGGGAGCCAACAACCGCCCCCTTCGAGGTGGAAAGGGCAACACATATGAAGGCGGTTATCGCGTCCCCATGCTCTTCCATTGGCCTGGGAACGTTCCCCAGGGTCAGCGATTCACACATCCTGTCTCGGCGCTCGACTTCTATCCAACCTTTGCGGGCTTGGGCAACGCCAAGATTCCTGCCGACAAGCAACTAGCCGGCAAAGACATTTGGAAGGCTTTCAAGAAGGGACAAGATCCCCGTCAAGGCGATTTCATTTTCACCCTTCGGCACCGACTAGGGGAAAACGAGGTCGGCGTACGTCAAGATCAATGGAAGCTTTACCGATTCGGAAAGACTCCTTGGAAGCTTTTCAATCTTGACGACGACATCAACGAAGCAAATGACCTGAGTGTGCAGTATCCGGAACGCGTGAAGTCGATGGTCGAAGCTGCCGAGAAATGGAGCCAAAGCCATCAGGAGCCACGATGGTTCGACAGCGCCTCGGTCGCCAAGAACTGGGCCTCCGAAGACATGCCGCAATTTGAGGCGACGTTCCAGTCGAAGTGAAATCCCACCGTCGTTGCATGACTTGCGATGCGATTGAGACCCGCGACCGCCCCGCATCGGGCGGTTTAGATCGCCGCAGGTCATTTTGAGGGGCAAGAGTCATCCGCCTTACCCCGTTTCGCAGAGGCCCCATGCGATCACCTCCGTTCGAGCCACGTTACAATCCAATTTCATGCACGACCCTACCAATAGGAAACACGACAACCGTGATTGATTTCCGAAACCTGATCTTCGTGGCCAGCTTCATGGCGTTCGCGTGCAATGCTGGCGCTGCGGACCGCCCGAACGTTGTCTTCATCGCGGTTGATGATCTACGCCCCGAATTGGGCTGCTACGGATCCGAGATTGCCGTGTCACCTCACATGGATGCGCTCGCCGCCGACGGACTGCTGTTCAACCGAG
Source organism: Rubripirellula sp. (assembly GCA_051010815.1). Lineage (GTDB taxonomy): Bacteria > Planctomycetota > Planctomycetia > Pirellulales > Pirellulaceae > Rubripirellula. The sequence continues at coordinate 5,808 of JBPCVD010000467.1, read as the reverse complement.
CCTATTGCCAGCAGGCAATCTGTCGTCCCTCTCGCGCGAGCCTGATGACGGGAACTCGTCCGGAAACGACCGGGCTGTTCCACAACTACGTATCACTTCGCGAGCTGCAGCCTGATGTGGTGACGCTACCGCAACACTTTATCGCCCACGGCTATGAGACTGCCTATTGCGGGAAGATCTTCCACCAGGGAGACACAGACGAAGCGAATTCTTGGAGCCGTGCGCCTGTCAAAAGCTTGCCCGGAATTCAGAAGCCGCGCGGCGGCTACGCATTGCCGGAGAACAACAAGATAAAGAGCGACAACATGCAGCTCATGTTGGCAAAATATGGAGAGGCGGCTCGTCGAGGACTTGGAAGCGGCCCTGCTTACGAGAACGCAGATGTCGAGGACACGGCTTATGCGGACGGCTACAACACGCAGCTCGCGATCGCAACGATGAAGGAGATGGCAGCGGATACGAAACCATTCTTCCTTGCATTGGGCTTCAAAAAACCTCACCTCAACTGGACAGCGCCAAAACGTTACTGGGATCTCTATGACCCCACACAGATTCCGATGGCCGAGCAAACCTCCGCTCCCGAGGATGGTGCGGCGATGGGGCTACATGCCTCGTTTGAATTAAGGACCCGCGCGGGAATTCCCAAGATCGGACCAATCGATCCGGAACTGGCGCGAACATTAAAACACGCCTACCTTGCTTGCGTGAGCTATGTCGATGCGCAGATTGGCATGATGGTGGAAGCCCTTGAAACGGCGGGGGTTCGCGACAACACCATCATCATCGTCTGGGGCGACCATGGTTGGCACCTCGGAGACATGGGAGTGTGGGGCAAAGCCACCAACTATGAAATTGCGACTCGCGTTCCGCTGATGATCTGGACGCCGGACATGAAGACGCGAGGCGAACGAACGGACGCGTTGGTCGAACTCGTCGATATGTACCCGACGCTGTGCGAACTGTCCGGATTGCCGATTCCAAATCATATTGAGGGCCACAGCTTCGTTCCCTTGCTGGACGATCCCCACAAAGCTTGGAAAACGGCTGCATTTAGCCAATACCCGAACCCCGCGTTACGTGAATGGGCCGCCAACCCACTCTCGCCCGGCATGCGTGAAACCTGGTTCGGCCCATTGATTGAAGAAGTCGAGCAACGGATCATTGATCAGCAGGGCGAAACCTGGAATCGCGAACTGTTTGAGCAGCATCTCATGGGATACACGATGCGAACGGGTCGCTATCGCCTCGTTCTTTGGCGAGACCATCGCGATGCAACCTCAAAGCCGATTTATGTCGAACTCTATGATCACGAATCCGATCCCCAAGAAACCAACAACATTGCGAGCGATTCACCCGACGTCGTGGATCAACTCTCTCAACAACTCGACGCTGGTTGGCAACATGCGCTGTAACCGTGCTCTCACTCAGACAACTCACATCCCCAGCTGCGGAAACCGAACGCTCCGCGACCATGGCGACTCAGAGGAACAGGAATATCACATGTTTTTCTTCACCCGAGATGCTCGACGTGCTGCATTCTTTGCAATGCTGTCCGCGCTCACGTTCGTGCTGGCAACGCGACCGCAAGCACATGCGGAGGACATCGACTTTGAAGCAGATGTCGCGCCAATCCTCGAAGAGCGATGCTGGTACTGCCACGGAGAGGACGAGCAAGAGTCCGGCCTTCGGTTGGACCTGAGAGCCAACACGGTGCGTGGCGGCGACTCAGGCTTGTCCGCGATTGTGCCTGGGGCCCCGGAAAAGAGTTACATGATCGAAGTCATCAACCACGTTGATGAAGACATGGCGATGCCACCGGACGAAGACAAATTGCCGGATGAAGAAATCGCAATTTTGACACGTTGGATTCGGGAGGGCGCTGTTTGGCCAGGCCAGATGGATGCCGTGGCGGAAGAGACCTCGAGCCATTGGTCGTTCCAACCGGTGGTCCGTCCGACGCCTCCGGCCCTTTCGCCCGAACAAGCAAATGACGAGAACCCCGTCGACGCGTTCTTACTGAAAGCGCTTGCCGAAAACCAGCTTTCGTTTTCTGACCGGGCGGACCCGAGATCATTGATTCGCAGGGTCTCGATCATCTTGACGGGGCTGATGCCGACGCTGGAAGAAACGCAAGACTTCCTTCGGCAACACGAACACGATGCCGATCAAGCGTACGTTGAATTGGTCGATCGCCTGCTGGCTTCGCCACACTTCGGTGAACGATGGGGGCAACACTGGCTCGATGTGATTCGCTGGGCAGAGACGAACGGTTCGGAAGCGAACTTGTATCGCAAGAACGCCTGGATCTATCGAGATTACGTGGTCCGATCGCTCAATGAAGACAAACCCTATGATCAGTTCATTCGCGAGCAACTTGCGGGCGACTCCTTGGGTGCGGGCGAAGCCACTGGCTTTTTAGTTGCCGGTCCGCATGTCCCCGCCGCCACGGTCGGGCGTGAGCCCACCGCGATTCGTCAGGCGAGAGCTGACCGCATGGATGAAATCATGCAGACCGTTGGCGCCTCGGTGATGGGAGTCACGATCGGGTGCGCTCGTTGCCACAACCACAAATTCGATCCGATCACGATCAAGGACTACTACGCAATGACCGGCGTCTTCCAGGACGTCGAGTTCGGCAGCCGATTTCCCGAGGTTTCCAAAGAGCATCCGAGACGACAAAAGGGGGAAGCATTGTGGAGCGAAATTGCCAAGCAGCGCCGCGACCTAAGGCAGATGGGCGGTTGGGAAGAAAACTGGGGTGCGTTCCGTGAACTGCACTTCAAGCCGTTCACCACCAAAGCGATACGAATCCGCTTCAAGATGGGTAACGTCGGTTTGGATGAACTGGAAATCTTTGGCACCGCGGATCGTCGCAAGAATCTCGCTGCGGCGAACAACGGAGGTTCAGTCACCGGCTTTCCCGAGAAAGGTGTCGACGGTCGCTATCCCATTCGCCGGCTGATCGATGGCGAATTCGGCACCATGACCTGGCGTGCCCAGACGAAAAAAGACGAGGAGAAGCCTTGGGTACGAATCGAGTTTGACGAACCGGTGGAGATCGATCGTCTGCGAATGAGCTCGAACCGCGAGTACTTCTACGACACCGATTACCTCACCAAGAAACCCAATCTTCCAAGATACGAATGGGACCTCGATGTCCAGCAAAGCGATGGAAGTTGGCAGCCTTGGGTAGGAACTTGGATCGTCAACACTCAACTCAACAAGAAACACCCCAAACGTGCGGCGGCCTTAAAAGAGGTCCAAAGTTTGATCAGCGAACTTGGTGAAGCGGGACCACGCCCCAGTTTCGTTGGACGTTTCGTCCGACCAGACGTCACGCGCGTCTTGCTTCGCGGCAGTCCCGAAAACCCGCGTGACGAAGTCGCGCCCGCCGGCCCCGTGATTTTTGACGGCGATTTAAATCTCACCTCTGCAGCTTCGGGGGCGGAACGCCGGGAAGCGTTCGCGAATTGGATCACGAACCCAGGTAACCCGCTGACCGCTCGCGTGATGGCGAATCGCATTTGGCATCACGTCTTCGGCAGCGGTATCGTCGCGACAACCAGTGACTTTGGCAGCGCGGGAGCTCCACCGAGTCACCCTGAATTGCTCGACTGGCTGGCCTCGGAATTCGTACAGCCGACAGCGTCCGAGGGCGATCCCTGGTCGGTCAAAACGATGATTCGCTTGCTGGTGATGTCAGACGCTTTCCGCCAATCAAGCGCTCCCAATTTGGCAGGCATCGAGAAGGATGCGAGTTCCGCGTTGCTTTGGCGTTTCCCACCCAAGCGGGTCGAAGCCGAAGTGATCCGCGATTCGATTCTACAGGCCTCCGGGTCGCTCGACGCCACCATCGGCGGTCGAAGCTACCGTATCCACAACGTCAAGAAAACCTACGCACAGTGGGAAGTACTCGATAACCACGGCCCCGAAACGTGGCGTCGGATGCTGTACCAGGAACGAATGAGGCGTGTCGACGACGGCATGTTTACCGCGTTCGACTTCCCCGACTGTGGTCAGGTCCGAGCCAAACGGCCCGTCTCGACAACTCCGCTGCAGGCGTTGAATCTGATGAACAGCGATTTCGTCATTAGCCAATCCGAACTCGTCGCGCAACGCGCGGCCGAACAGTCCGGTGGCGACGCCGAAGCGACGCTCATTCGCTGCTTCGAGCTGTTGCTTTCCCGCAAACCCGCTCCCGATGAATTGCGGGAATGCATGGAACTGGCCGAGCAAACAAGTACGGCACTCGTTTGCCGAACGTTGATCAATACCAACGAATTCGCATTCCTGCCGTAGGGTCGCCGATGCGCAAGCCTCTGGCGTTGACAAAGCCTCTGGCGTTGGCAAAGCGTGTGGCGTTGGCAAAGCCTCTAGCGTTGGAAAAGCCTCTGGCGTTGGAAAAGCCAGAGGCCCTGGCTAGGGAGAGGCTTCGCGGCCCACACGATTGATGGACGCAAAGAGTCCATCATGCGGCAAGCGATCATGATGAAGATGTGATGAGATCGATTCGGGTGGTCGTGGCTCTCCTAACACTCCATCGAAGGAAGGGTTATCTTGAAGCGCCGCGAAACCGAATCTGGAGCGGCACGATTACCCGAGCCAAGGAGAACCCGGTGAGTCACGTACTGATTTACGATCGCGCCATGTGCTGTTCGACCGGCGTCTGCGGTCCTCAAGTTGACCCGGTGTTACCAAAATTCGCGTCCGACCTCGAATGGCTGAAAGAACAGGGCCACCAGGTGACGCGGTTCAATCTTGCTCAGGATCCTGCGGAATTCGCAAAGCAGGCAATGGTTCAGACCATGCTTGCGGAAGACGGTGTCGACTGTCTGCCACTGGTGATCATTGACGACCGCATTGTCAGTCGCAGCGATTACCCGTCTCGCGAAAACTTGGCGATGTGGACAGGCACAAAGATCAAGAAGAGCGCGACCTTGCCGATGGCAGACTCCGGTGATTGTTGCGGCGAAACCGGTTGCTGCTAGCCTGTCCGGAACCGACCAGAGAGTCTTACGATGCAACTCTTCCAGAACCCGACACGGCATCTGTTCTTCACTGGCAAGGGTGGAGTCGGAAAAACCTCGATGGCCTGCGTCACTGCCGTCCAACTTGCGGATCAGGGACTTCGTGTTCTGCTGGTTTCCACTGACCCGGCATCGAACCTGGACGAAGTGCTCGAGACGCCGCTCACGCATCGCCCGACTGCGGTCGCTTCCGCTCAAAACCTCTTTGCCCTGAACATTGATCCTGAGGCGGCGGCCAAAGAGTATCGCGAGCGAATGGTTGGCCCCTACCGCGGTGTCCTCCCAGATGCCGCCATCCGCAGCATGGAAGAACAGTATTCCGGCTCTTGCACACTTGAAATCGCCGCCTTCGATGAATTCGCAAACCTCCTTGGCGATCGAGAGGCAACGGCCGAGTTTGACCATGTGGTTTTTGACACGGCACCGACGGGACATACACTTCGCTTGCTGACGTTGCCCTCTGCATGGTCCGGCTTCATCGAGAACAATCGATCTGGCACCTCCTGCCTGGGCCCATTGGCAGGCTTACAAGATCAGCAGGCGGTTTATCAAAAGACGGTGCAAGCACTCAGTGACGCGAAAGCGACCACGCTAATTCTCGTGACGCGGCCAGAGCCATCCGCGTTTCGCGAGGCAGACCGCACCAGTCAAGAGTTGAAGCATTTGGGCGTCGAAAACCAACGGCTCATCATCAATGGTGTCTTCGAAAACCAAACCCCCACGGACCCGATTGCGGCCGCAATGCAACGTCGTTGTGAATCAGCCATCGATGCCTTGCCCG